>JAFAFY010000391.1 GCA_023423235.1 Pseudomonadota bacterium | reverse complement strand
GCTCGAGATCGAGCGCCTGGCGCGCGAGCTGCCGCCCGGCTTCAACGTCGAATGGACCGCGCTGTCGTACCAGGAACGCCAGGCCGGCGACCAGACTATGATGCTGTACACCTTGTCGCTGCTGGTCGTGTTCCTGTGCCTGGCCGCGCTGTACGAGAGCTGGTCGATCCCGGTCGCCGTGCTGCTGGTGGTGCCGCTGGGCATCCTCGGCGCGGTGCTGTTCACCATGCTGCGCCCCGGCCTGTCGAACGACATCTTCTTCAAGATCGGCATGGTCACGGTCATCGGTCTGGCGGCGAAGAATGCGATCCTGATCGTTGAATTCGCCGTTCTGGAACGGGCCGCAGGCAAGACCCTGCGCGAGGCCACCATCGAGGCGGCGCGCCTGCGTTTCCGGCCGATCCTGATGACCTCGTTCGCCTTCATCCTCGGCGTCACCCCGATGGCGCTGTCCAGCGGCGCCGGCGCCAATGCCCGCCATGCGCTGGGCACCGGCGTGATCGGCGGCATGTTGTTCGCGACCTTCCTCGGCCTGCTGCTGATCCCGGTGTTCTTCATCATCGTGCGCCGGGTGCTGGGCGACAAGCTCGACGAGCCCGACCCCAAGGCGGTGGCCGCGCTCGAGGCGCAGCACAAACAGGTCGGCGCCGACCTCTGAGCCGCGCAGTGTGATGCCGGCAAACGAAACGCCCCGCACATGCGGGGCGTTTCCCTGTGTGGGACGCATTGTCTTGGCAGAATGCTTCCGGGCTGCGGTGACGGCGAGCAGACTCGGGAGTCCGTCACCTTGCAAGGACCACCCATGCGCATCGCCCTGATCGGCGCGACCGGCAATGCCGGCTCGCGCATCCTCGAGGAACTCTCCGACCGCGGCCACCAGGTCACCGCCATCGTCCGCCACCCGGGACGCGTCCCGGACCTGCCCGGCGTGACTGCGGTGCAGGGCGACGTGTTCGACCCGGCGGGCCTGACGCCGCTGCTCAAGGGGCACGATGCAGTGGTCAGCGCGGTGCATTTCAGTGCCAGCGACCCCAAGGCCCTGATCAATGCGGTCAAGGCATCGGGCGTACCGCGCTACGTGGTGGTCGGCGGGGCTGGCAGCCTGGAAGTGGCGCCGGGTGTGACCCTGCTCGATACCCCGGAATTTCCCGCCGAGTACCGCCAGGAGGCCGAGGCCGGCGCGCGTTTCCTGGCCCTGCTGCGCACCGAGCCGGACCTGGACTGGACCTTCCTCTCGCCTTCGGCGGCATTCGTGCCGGGCAAGCGCACCGGCAAGTTCCGCCTGGGCAAGGATACGCTGCTGCAGAATGAGACCGGCAGCTCGATCTCCTTCGAGGATTACGCGGTCGCGCTGGTCGACGAGCTGGAACATCCGGCGCATCACCGGCAGCGCTTCACCGTCGGCTACTGACGTCGGCGCAACGCCGGGCACACTGGCATTGCCGTGCGGGTCTTCGCGCATCGAGTGCGAGCGACGCGCGATGTCGTCTGCGGTTTCCAGTGCCGCGGCGCAACCGCGCCGGGATCACCTGCGGCGGGTCTCGTCCCCACATCGCTGATGCCTGCTTGGCGAGATGGCGCAAGGCGCAGCGCGTGGATGGCTGCAGGGCGACCGCTGCGGGTATGCTGCCGCGCGCCAACCCAGTGCCAAGGAGCCAGGCCGCATGTCGTCACGTCCACCGCTGCGCATCGCCATCGTCGGTTACGGCACTGCCGGGCAGGCCGCCGCGGTGCTGCTCGGTGGCGATGGCCATATCGTCGACGTGTTCGAGCGCGCGCCGGCACCGGGGCCGGTCGGCGCGGGGTTCCTGCTGCAGCCCAGCGGCCTGCAGGTGCTGTGGCGCATGGGCCTGTTGCCGGAGGTGCTGGCGCACGGTGCGCGCGTGGGCAGGCTGTATGGCGAAACACCCTGCGGGCGCGCGGTGATGGACATGCGCTACACCGGGCTGGATACGCGGCTGACCGGCATCGGCCTGCAGCGCGGGGCGCTGTTCCATGTGCTGATGCAGGCCTGGGCGCAGCGCGCGCGGCTGCAGGCCGGGGTGACGATCGACGCCGTCGATCCGCATGACGACCGCTGGTTGCTGGATGCCGACGGCGCGCGCCTAGGGCCCTACGATCTGGTGGTCGTCGCCGATGGCGCGGCCTCGCGCCTGCGCACCTATCCGGGGCAGCCGCGGGTCGACCAGGTCTATCCTTGGGGCGCGTTGTGGACCCTGCTGCCGGCCGGCGACTGGCCGTGGATGGACGAGCTGCGGCAGCGCTACGTCGCCGCGCGGCGGATGATCGGCATGCTGCCCGTCGGCACTCGGCCCGGCGATGCAACCCCGCGGCTGAGTTTTTTCTGGAGCCTGCCGCTCGCCGGCTTCGATGCGTGGCAGGCGGCGCCGCTGCAGGCCTGGCATGAGGACGTCGCCGCCATCTGGCCCGAAGCCGCCGCGTTGCTGGCCTCGTCCACCACCGGGCACGCCCAGCTGGCGCGCGCCAGTTACCGCGATGCCGCATTGCGACGCTGGCACCGCGGGCGGGTCGTGCTGATCGGTGATGCCGCGCATGCGATGAGTCCGCAGCTCGGGCAGGGCGTCAACATGGCGCTGCTCGACGCCGAGGCGCTACGCGACGCGTTGCGCCTGCACCCGCTGGAAACCGCGCTGCCGCACTACCAGCGCGAGCGCCTGCGGCACGTGGCGATCTACCAGTTCTGGAGCCGCTGGCTGACGCCGATCTTCCAGTCCGAGCGCGACCTGCTGGCGACTGCGCGCGATGTCGCCTTCCTGCCGATGGGCAGGCTGCCCGGTGGTCGCGGTCACATGCTGCGCGTGCTCAGCGGCACGCAGCGCGGCGTGTTCGGGCGGCTCGCGCTGGATCCCGGCTTCGTGCAGGCACTCGGCGAAGGACCGGTCGTTGCATCGATCCCCGGGCAGCCCGTCGTCGGGAACGCATAGCGGACAGGTATCGCGGCACGGGTTGCGCGAGAATCGGCGCTCCAGGCAACGGGAGAGGACGATGCACGCAAGCGAGACCCACGCGGTCGGCAACCAGCCGCCGGAATTCGCGCCGCGGAACCTGTGGCATGACGATGTGGCATTGCGCGAGGCCGTCGTGCGCGAAGGCGGCGGCACGTTCGAAGCGCGGCTGGCCGGTTATGGGGAGCTTGCCGGCGGCGCGCTGTATGCGGCGGGTTTCGACGCCAACCGCGATCGTCCGCGGCTGCGCACCCACGACCGTTTCGGCCATCGCATCGACAGCGTCGAGTTCCATCCCGCCTACCACCTGCTGATGGACGCGGCGGTTTCGCATGGCGTTGCCGGCCTGTCGTGGGCGCAGCCGCAGCCCGGCGCGCATGTCGCCCGCGCGGCGCTCAGCTACCTGCACCACCAGGCCGATGCCGGCACCAGCTGTCCGCTGACCATGACCCATGCCGCGATGCCGGTGCTGGCGCGCGCACCTGCACTGGCGGCGTGGCGCGAGAAGATCGTGGCGATGCGCTACGACCCGCGCGACCTGCCGATCGGCGACAAGCACGGCGTGACCCTGGGCATGGGCATGACCGAAAAGCAGGGCGGCAGCGACGTACGTGCCAACGCCACCCGCGCCACCCCCGATGGCGCTGACGGCAGCTACCTGCTGCGCGGGCACAAGTGGTTCTTCTCCGCGCCGATGTCCGACGGCTTCCTGGTGCTGGCGCAGGCGTCCGACGGCCTGAGCTGCTTCCTGATGCCGCGTCGCCTGCCCGACGGCGAGCGCAACGGCTTCCGGCTGATGCGGCTCAAGGACAAGCTGGGCGACTGGAGCAATGCGTCTTCGGAGATCGAGTTCGATGCCGCCCGCGCCTGGCGCATCGGAGACGAGGGCCGCGGCGTGGCGACGATCCTGGAGATGGTCATGCTGACCCGGCTCGACTGCATGCTCGGCTCCAGCGCGGAGATGCGCATGGCGCTGGCACAGGCGCTGCACCATTGCCGCTACCGGCAGGCGTTCGGCAAGCCGCTGCTCGACCAGCCACTGATGCGCAACGTGCTGGCCGATCTGGCGATCGAAGCCGAGGCCGCGGTCGCACTGTCGATGCGGGTGGCGGGCGCCGTCGACGCCGCCCCGCGCGATCCGCAGCAGGCCGCGTTCGCGCGGCTGGCCACTGCGGTGGGCAAGTACTGGATCTGCAAGCGCACGCCGGCCTTCGTCAACGAGGCCCAGGAATGCCTGGGCGGCGCCGGCTATGTCGAGGAATCGATGCTGCCGCGGCTCTACCGGCAGGCGCCGCTGAATTCGATCTGGGAAGGCAGCGGCAACATCCAGTGTCTCGACGTGCTGCGCGCGCTGGCGCGCGAACCGCAGGTGGTCGATGCCCTGCAGCATGAACTCGCCGCCGCGCGTGGCCTTGATCCCGGCTTCGATGCCGCCGCCGTTGCCCTGGCGGGGCAGTTGTCGGCCGTTGCCGCCGCGCCCGGCGATGCCGAACCGCTGGCCCGGCGCCTGGTCGAACAGCTGGCGCTGGTGCTGCAGGCCGCGGTGCTGCTGCGCGCCGGCAATCCCGTGGCCGCGGCATTCTGCAGCAGCCGCCTGGCGCGGCCACATGCGCTGGCGTTCGGCACGCTGGAGGCGACGGACGACTGCGATGTCGCCATCGCGCGCGTGCTGCAGGACTGACCGGCTCCGCGGGGCCCGACGCGCAGCGATCCGCAACCGCAGGTGACCGCGGTACTGGCAGGCGTCGCTTCGCGGCTGCCCGCGGCTGTGGTTTGCGATAGTTTTTCACTGCGCTCCGCAGCGATGGTCGCCTGCCGGCGTCCCTCGCCGACCACGCCTTTGCCACCCTCACCAGGACTTCCGCCATGCGCCAGCTCCCATCGCCGTCCCGTCGCTCGCTGCTCGGCGCAATGGGCAGCACACTGCTCGCCCTTCCTGGTCTGCTGCTGGTCGCCTGCGGACCGCGCGCTTCTCGCGCAGGGCAGGATGCGGAGAACGCGGAGACTGCCGGGCCGGAGACATCAGCACAGTCCGCTTCAGGAGATGCCTGGGCCAGTGGCGGCACTGCGGCCATCGGCGATCCTGCGCGCTTCCCCAATCCCTTTGACGTGGTGCCCGCGAGCGCATGCGTCCTGACCTGCATGACCACCATCGGCCCCTGTCATACCACTTCGCCCGAGCGCGAAGACATCAGCGACGGTTGGGACGGCTTGCCGCTGCGCCTGGCGTTGCGGGTGGTCGATCCGACATGCCGGCCGGTAGCCGGTGCGCTGGTCGAGGTCTGGCACACCAACTACACCGGTGGCTATTCGGGGCGCATCGCCGCGATGTGCAACAACGACGAGGCCGACATCGCCAAGCAGTTCTTCCGAGGCTACCTGGCAACCGACGCGGACGGTCGCGTCGACTTCGATACCTGCTATCCAGGCTGGTACAACGGCCGTGCGGTGCACATCCACCTGCGGGTGATGACCGGCGCCTACGATGCCGACGACCGCGCGCCGGCGGCGGTCACGACGCAGCTGTTGTTCACCGACGAACTGAACAGCGACATTTTTTCCAGCCATTCGCTGTACGCGCCCTTTGGCGAACCAGACACCACGCTCGACACCGACGGCGTCATCGGAGGCGAGACCGACAAGGCCCCTTATCTGTTCGACGTCCAGCGCATGGAAGATGGCGTGATGTTCGCCTCCAAGACCCTGGTGATCCGCCAGTCTGACGATACCCAGGTCTGCCAGGCCAAGGGCGCTCCGCGGCGCGGAGGCCCCGGTGGACCGATGCTAGACCCGGATATGCCACGGCGTCCGCCACCGGGCGGCATGCCGCCCCCGGGGCCGCCAGCGGCCGGCTGACCGGCAATCCGGTTTTTCAGGCACCCCGCGCCACAATGCCAGACGTGGATTGACACCCCGCATGGATTGAGATAATTAGTTAGGGAATTAGTTAATTGTTGAGTCGTCATGGACCGTGTCTTCGAAGCGCTGGCATCGACGCCGCGCCGCAGGATCCTCGCCTACCTCAACGCCGGTGAGCTGACCGCCGGCGAGATCGCCGGACGCTTCGATTTCAGCAAGCCTGCCTTGTCCGGACACCTGCGCATCCTCGAACAGGCCGGCCTGATCGAGCGTGAGAAGCGCGGGCAGTTCGTGTATTTCCGCCTTGTCCCCGAGCGTCTGGCGAACACGGTGTTCGCCTGGGCTTCGGAACTGTGCCCTGTCGCGCGGCCGCTCAAGCGCGAGCGTCGCAAGCCGCAGCAGGCGAAGTAGCGCGCTGTCTTCCATTCCGGACAGGAAGTCGAACGATGCAGGTGAAGGACGATGCGGCAATGACATTCCCGAGCGTGCGTCTTGCCTCGCACTGCGGCGGCCTGCCGGTCGAGGTCACGCTGATCGCGCAGCTGACGCCGGGGCAGGGCGATGCGCTGATTGCCGATGCCGAGCGGCGCCAGCGCGATCACCCCGCCTTCGTCGATGGCCACGACGAGCCCTCGACGCGGATCGGCGCGATGGATCTGGCGCGGGGCGATCCCTCGTCGCTGTACACCTTCAGCGTCGGCGCGGGTGGGCATCCCTTCCATCGCCATGCCGGCAACCGGGTGTTCACCGCGGTCTCGGGCGGCGCGGGGGTGCAACTGCGCTTCTCGACCGCATCGCAGGCGCAGACCGACGCCGATCCAGAGCGTTTCCTGCACGCGCTGCATGTCGTTGCGGTTCCGCCGGACTGCCTGTTCACCGTGCGCTTCGGAGGCGGCACCTGGCACCAGTTCGTGTCGCCGCGCCCGGACCTGGCGCATCCCGCCCTGTTCGCGCTGTCCTGCCATCCTGACGAGCGTGCCGGCGAGCTGTCGGACGAACTGCGCCAGCGGGTGCTCGGCGATACCATCGACATCCCGGCACTGACCGAGCTTCTGTCGCCACGCCTGCAACGCCTGGTCGATTCTGCCCTGCGCGAGCCCCGGCGCATCCCGACCACCACGCTGTCGCTGCAGGCGTCGCCGACGTCGCGCCGGTCACGCGTGCGCAGCGGGCGCTTCCGCCAGTGGCTGTCCGGGCAACGCGTGGCTGGTTCCCATCGCGATGCCGCCGGCACGGGACGGGTCGAACGCATGGACCCGCCCGCCGATTCCCTGCTGGCGGCGCAGTTGCCCGGCGCCGGTCACCAGGATGCGGTCGCCATCCGGCTCTCGCGCGGGGAATGCGCTGGCGCGGATGCCGCCACGGTCATGGCCGCGCTGCTCGATGGCTTCGTCGACAATCCGTCGGCGGGCGTGTCGCGGTTGATGGGGCTGCGCAACCTGCTGGTGCGTCCCTTCGGGCTGCGCACCTCGCCGCTCGGCTGTCCGGCCTCGTCATTGCTGTCGGCGGGCGCGCCACAGCGATTCGCGGGCCGGTTCCCGGTGCTGGCCCAGCGCGCGGGCAAGGACACGGCATGCGTGGAAGTGCTGCTGGGCGCCGACGACCGGCATCTCGCATTCCGGACCTGCGTGCGCGTCGAGCCACTGGCGGACGGCGGCATGCGCTGTGCCATGCTCACGCGCGTCCGCACCCGCAATCTCTTCGGCCGGCTGTACATGGCGGCGATCCGGCGCGTGCACCTGCGCTACATCGCGCCGGCGATGCTGCAATCCGCAGCCGCGCATACGGTACGTTCGCTGCATGGCGATCGCGTCCGCGCCCAGCCAGCGATGGCGCCCGTCGCGGCGCTGGCGACGGTGCAGTCCTTGGCCCGCTGAACCCTGTCGCTGCCGGCGCGCAATGCGCCGATCAGTCGACGAACTGCAGCCGCGCGAGTTCCGCGTACAGGCCGCCCTGGGCCAGCAGTTCGGCGTGG
>JAFAFY010000389.1 GCA_023423235.1 Pseudomonadota bacterium | reverse complement strand
GTGTCCCAGAAGCCGTTGTTGACGTAGACGCGGCCGTCGCGCACCGGCGCGAAGCTGCGTGTCGGGTTGCCCTCGGCATTGTCGTTGGACCACGAATTCTGGCTGGCGTAGCGCCAGTCCGGCGCCTCGGCGGTGCCGGCGTTCTCGTGCCCGGAGTTGGGATACAGGAACAGGCGGTAGAGGTTGGAGTACAGGGTGATGCGCTGGTCGTCGCTGGCGCCCTCGACCTCGACGATGCCGAGCTTGCGGTCCCAGGCCGCCTGCGCGCGCTCGCGGATTGCATCGAAGTCCGGTGCCGCCGCGCTGGCGCCTGCGCCCAGTTCCAGTTCGAGGTTGTGCCAGGCCTGTTCGACCGAGATCAGCGAGGTGGCGATGCGCATCTGCACCGTGCGCGCGGCGCCGGCGTCGAACTTGACGTAGCCGGTGGGGCGGCCGGTATCGAGCGTGCCGCTGGCCTGCCACGGCCGGTCGAAGCGGGCGACGACGAACATCCGCGTCGCCCCGGTCGACAGCCCGCTGCGCACGTCGGTGTAGCCGTGCAGTGTCTGCGTGCGTCGGTCCAGGGTCAGCCCGCCGCGGGCATCGACGTTGTCGAACAGCAGGTTGGCGTCGCCGTCGGCCGGGAACGAAAACCGGAACAGCGCGGCATGGTCGCTCGGCGCCAGCTCGGCGACGATGCCGTTGTCGAACGCCACCCGGTAGTGGTGCGGGCGGGCGAGTTCGTTGTCGCGCGAGAAGGACAGGGCGCGGGCGCTGCGCTCGCTTTCCGGCACACCGTGTGTGCTTGAGGGCATCACCTGGAAGGTCTGACGGTCGCCCATCCACGGGCTGGTCTGGTGGCTGAGCGCGAGCGCCTGCAGTTGCGGGCGGTTGCGGGCGTCGTTGTGCTCGCTCCAGCGGTAGAGCCAGTTCAGCGCGCCGGCATCGGTGACCGGGGTCCAGAAGTTGAAACCGTGCGGCAGCGCGGTCGCCGGGAAATTGTTGCCACGCGAGAACGTGCCGTTGGACTGGGTGCCGCGCGTGGTGAGCACCCAGTCCGATGGACGGACGTGCGCGCCGCGCGGCAGCGCGGCGATGGCGATGTCGTCAAGCCAGCCGCGTGCGGGCGCAGTGCCGGGCGGCGCGGCGTCCAGTTCGATGGCGACGATGCGACGCCCATGCAGGCTGGCGATATCGCCCACGCGCACCGCCTTGCGTGCCCACTGCTGCGGATACAGGGTGTTGGAGGCGCCCTGCGCGGCGGCGCCGATGCGCGCGCCGTGCGCATCGCGCGCCTCGTGCGCCGACAGCCGGCTGCCGTCGTCGAAGACCAGGTCGAGGGACACATGGGTGGATGCGGTGGTGTCGCCTTCGACGATCTCCGGCAGCACCAGCCACGACAGCGTGGTGTCGGCATCGACCGGGATGTCGACCTCGAACAGCCGCGTGCGCGCGGCGGTTGCGGCTTCGTAGCGCAGTGCGTGCAGGCCGCTGTAGCCGACACCGGGCTTGGCCGCATAGGGCGCATCGGGGCCGTTGCCGATCGTCACCTGCATCCCGCCAGTGGTTGTCGCGGGGCGCGCGTCATCGGGTTCTAACGAGGTGCGGAATTCGCCGGCGCGGGCCGGCTGGCTGCCGGCAACGCCGCTCATCCCCAGAACCGCGGCGAGCAGCGCGACCGGCAGTCGCCGCCGGTACCGTGCCGGCCGATGCGCCGCGGCGCGCATCAGGCCGGCGTCCCGTGCGCGCCTGCCGCGTCCGCGACGCGCATGCCGTCGTCGCCACGCAGCACGTTGAGGACTTCGTAGCAGGCGCCCATGGTGTGGTAGTCGGTCTTGCCGGCCGGGCTCTTCTCGTCGCTGTAGCGCTGGTTGCGGCGGTCGAGGATGCGATACCAGGCGCCGTGTTCGTGATCGACGAAATGCTGCCAGGCGTAGGCCCAGATGCGGTCGTACCAGCCGGCGTAGGCCGCATCGCCGGTGCGCGCGTGCAGCAGCGCGGCCGCGGCCAGGCTTTCGGCCTGTACCCAGAAGTACTTGTCGTCGTCGCAGACCACGCCGTCGGGGTCGAAGCCGTAGACGATGCCGCCATGTTCCGCGTCCCAGGCACGGTCGAGCGCGGTGTCGAACAGATGCCGCGCGGTCGGCAGCAGCCAGTCGGCATCGACATGGCGATCGAGCAGCAGGAGCAGCTTGGCCCATTCGGCCTGGTGTCCGGGCTGGAAGCCCCAGGGCTTGAACAGGTGTCTGGGATTGTCGCGGTGGTAGTCCCAGTCGACGTTCCAGTCGCGGTCGTAGTGCTCCCACACCAGGCCGCCGGCCCTGGCCGCCTGGCGCCGGGTCATATGGTCGGCCAGCAGCAGGGCGCGGTCGAGATAGCGGCGCTCGCCGGTGGCCTCCCAGGCGGCGATCATCGCCTCGCACAGGTGCATGTTGGCGTTCTGGCCGCGGTAGTCGGAGAACACCCAGTCGGCGCTGGCCTCGTCGCGGTACAGGCCGGCGTCGGCGTCCCAGAAGCGCGATTCGAGCAGCGACCAGGTCTCTTCGAGGTACGGGCGCGCCTCCTCGATGCCGGCCTTCAAGGCACTGGCACAGGCCAGCAGCACGAAGCCGACGCCGTAGGCATGGTTGCTGCGGTCCCCGGGCTGGCCCGCGCGGATGGTCCAGGCGTAGCCGCCGGTCGCGGCATCGCGGTGGTGGCTGCGCAGGTAGCGCAGCGCGTGGCGGGCGAGGGCACGGTACTCGTCGGAGTCGAACTCGCGCGCGGCCATGGCGAAATTGAAGACGAAGCGCGTGCTGCTGACCAGGTGCCGGTGGTCGCGTTCGTAGACGCTGCCGTCGTCGCGGAAGTAGTGGAAACAGCCGCCTGCCGGGTCGATGACGTGCGGACGGTAGAAGGCCAGGATGTCGGCGATGTGCTGGCGCAGGACGTCCGGGTCGCGGAAATCGGGCAGCGGCAGCGCAGGCAGGCGGGGAGGGGTCATGGGTGGGCGTCCAGGAAGGCATCGACGTCGGCGCGCGTGGGCATGGCCCCGAACGCGCCGTGCTGCTGGGTGGCAAGCGCGCCACAGGCGGCAGCGAAGGACAGCACGTTGCCCAGGGTGTCGCGGTCGCCGGCCAGCGCCTCCAGTCCGGCTGCGCCGATGCCGCGTTCGAGCAGTGCGTGCAGCAGGCCGGCGACGAAGGCATCTCCGGCGCCGGTGGTGTCGCGCGCGGCCAGCGCATGCACCGGGTGGGTGCCGTGCAGGCCCGGTGCGTGCCACTGCAGTGGCGCCGGGCCGTCGGTGATCACCACCAGCCGCGCGCGGGCGCCGGACAGGCGCGCCAGCACCGCGTCCTCGCCGCCGCTGCCTGCGGCCAGCCACTCGAGTTCCGGGCGGCTGAGCTTGACCAGATCGGCCTCCAGCAACGCCGGCCACACCCGCGCGGCGATGTCGGCGTCGGCGTCCCACAGCGCGGGTCGCAGGTTCAGGTCCATGCTGACCAGTGCGCCGCGTCCGCGCGCCAGGCGCATGCCCGCCAGGGTCGCGCTGGCGGCGGGCTCGCCGGTCAGGCTGTTGGAGCAGACGTGGAACGCCGCGCAGGCGCTGAAATCGTCGTCGCTGAAATGGGCGGGGGTGAACAGCAGGTCCGCGGCCGGCGAGCGGTAGAAACTGAAACTGCGCTCGCCGCTGGCGTCGAGCTTGACGAAGGCCAGCGCGGTGTTCGCCGCGCCGGTGCGGTGCACGCCGGCGGTATCGACGCCGGCC
Source organism: Pseudomonadota bacterium (assembly GCA_023423235.1). Lineage (GTDB taxonomy): Bacteria > Pseudomonadota > Gammaproteobacteria > Xanthomonadales > Xanthomonadaceae > Luteimonas. Next base: position 3,625 of record JAFAFY010000389.1, on the reverse strand, counting down.
GCGCCGAGTTCCTCGAACAGGAAATCGCCGAACAGGTCCTGGCCCAGCATGCCGACGAACCGCGCCTCGCCGCCCAGGCGCGCGCTGGCCACCGCGACATTGGCCGGGGCGCCACCGGCGTTGCGCAGGAACGCGTGCGGCGCGCCCTGCGGCGCATCGGGCGCGGCGAGGAAATCGATCAGCGCCTCGCCGAAGCACACCACGGCGCCGCTCATCGAGCCGGCTCCGCATCCTGGCAACGGCGGCTGCCGACGAAGCCGAAGAACAGGATGTACAGGTAGCCGGCCGCCGGCAGCAGGAACGACCAGCGCAGGCCGAACAGGTCCGCCAGCGCGCCCTGCGCCAGTGGCACCAGGGCGCCGCCGACGATCGCCATCACCAGCAGGCTGGACGCGGTACTGGTCGCGCTGCCCATGCCGCGGATGCCCAGCGAGAAGATGGTCGGAAACATCACCGAGTTGAACAGCCCCACCGCCACCATGCTCCACAGCGCGACCTGGCTGCCCGAGGCCACCGACACCAGCACCAGGCTCATCGCCGCGATCGCGAAGATGCCCAGCAGCCTGCCGGGCGCGACGACGCGCAGCAGCGCGAAGCCGATGAAGCGGCCGACCATCGCGCCACCCCAGTAATAGGTCACGTAGATCGCCGCGGCGTCGTGGCCCAGCCCGGCGACGTGCGCCAGGCCCAGGTAGTTGATCAGCAGGCTGCCGATCGCGACCTCGACGCCGACATAGACGAAAATCGCCAGCACCGCGTAGCGCAGGCCCGGATGCGCGATCAGATCGCCCAGCCGCGGCCGCGCCGCCACCGCTTCGGGGCTGCGGTCCATCATCCCGGGCAGGCGCAGGCAGAACATGATCGCGCCGAGTGCGAACAGCACCGCCGCGAGCCCGAGGTAGGGCAACTGCAGCGCCCGTGCCTGCGCATGCTGGTAGGCCGCGGCCTCGGCCGGCGGCAACTGCGCCAGCTCGGCCGCGCCCAGCGCCACGCCGCTGAAGATCAGCACCGCGCCCAGCTTCGGGCCGATGGTGTGGCCCAGCGAGTTCATCGCCTGCGCCAGGTTCAGCCGGCTCGGCGCCAGCCGCACCGGGCCCAGCAGGCCGACATACGGGTTGGCCGCCACCTGCAGCGTGGTGATGCCCGAGGCCAGCACGAACAGCGCGGCCAGGAACAGCGGGTAGGAGGGCAGCGCCGCCGCCGGCCAGAACATCAGCGCGCCGATCCCGGCCACCACCAGCCCGGCGGCCATGCCGCGCTGGTAGCCCACGCGCCCGATCAGCCAGCCCGCCGGCACCGACATGACGAAATACGCGCCGAAGAATGCCGACTGCACCAGCAGCGAGATCGTGTAGTTCAGCGCGAACACGGTCTGGAAATGCGGGATGAGGATGTCGTTGAGGCTGGTCAGTAGGCCCCACAGGAAGAACACCACGGTGGCGATCGCCAGCGCGCGGTTGTGGGTGGTCTCGGGAGGCGTCATGGCGTCGGCTTGCTCAGAGGGGCTGCGGGGATGCACTGCTGGCGCGGACCGCCAGTTGCACGGGTTGGATGACGCGCGCGGCCGGGGCGTCTGGCGCCTGGGCGCGCGCCAGCACCATGGCTGCGGCCTGGCGGCCGCGGGCGCGCGGATCGGTGGCGATGGTGGTCAGCGGCGGCACGCTGACGGCGGCTTCGGGAATGTCGTCGAAGCCGGTGATGGCGAAATCCACGCCCGCGCGCAGGCCGCGGCTGGCAAGGCCCAGCATCAGCCCCAGCGCGACCGCGTCGTTGTAGCAGACCGCCGCGGTGGGCGCGGGATCGCGCGCGAACAGGGCGCCGGCCTGGGCCGCCGCCTGCAGCCGTGTGGGCGCGCACTCCACGCGCCAGCGCGGCTCGGCCGCAAGTCCGGCATCGGCCAGCGCCTGTGCATAGCCTTCGCGCCGCTGCCGGCAGGAACTCGAGCCGGCATGGCCGCCGAAGAATGCGATGCGGGTATGGCCCTGGTCGATCAGGTGCGCGGTCGCCAGGCGCGCGCCCTCGACGTTGGCGGTGCCGAGGAAATCGCAGTCGGCGCCGTCGACATCGCGGTTGAACAGCAGCAGCGGCGTATGCAGCCCGACCGCCTGGCGCACGTCCTCCGCGCGCGTGCCCTCGGCCGGCGAGAGGATCAGCCCGGCCGGGCCGTGTTCGATCAGCGAGGCGAGCACGGCGCGCTGGCGCTCGACCGACTCGCCGGTGCTGCCCAGCAGCAGCACGCAGCCGGCGTCGGCCAGCGCTTCGTCCACGCCCGCGGCGAACTCGGCGAAGAACGGATTCGACAGGTCGTTGACCACCAGCGCCACGCTGCTGGAGGTGTTGCGCCGCAGGTTGGCCGCGCCGCGGTTGTAGACGTAGCCCAGGCGGCGGATTTCCGCCTCGACCCGGGTGCGCGTGGCGGCGCCGACCATCGGGCTGCCGCTGAGCACCAGCGACACCGTCGCCCGCGACACGCCGCAGGCCTGGGCGATGTCGGCAAGGGTGACGCGGCGCCGGCTGGGACTGCGCTGGGACATGATTTGAATCGATTCAAACGAGCGCGAATCGTGCCCGCTACACGGGCATCCGGCAATCGTGCGCCGCAGCATGGGGCGCCTCGGTGATGTGCTAGCGTCCGCGTTTGAATCGATTCAATCCGGGAGCCGCCGCATGTCCGTTCCGTCCTCGTCGCCGCGTGCCGCGGTGTCCCTGGTCTGCGCGCTGGCGCTGGCCGCCGCGCTGCCGATCGCCGCCGACGCGCGTTCGCCCGGCGCGGCCTATGACGCCGCCGACCCGATGATCGGCACCGGCGGCGAAGGGCACACCTTTCCCGGCGCGACCGTGCCCTTCGGCATGATCCAGCTCAGCCCCGACACGCGCACCGCGCACTTCCGCAAGAGCTACGACTGGGCCGCGGGTTACCGCCACGGCGACCGCAGCATCGTCGGCTTCTCGCATACCCACTTCTCCGGCAGCGGCCATTCCGATCTGGGCGACGTGCTGCTGATGCCGATCGCCGGCGATGTCGAACTGCGCCCCGGCGAGATCGACGAGGCCGGCAACAAGACCGGCCCCGGCTACCGCTCGGCCTTCAGCCATGACCGCGAGCAAGCGCGTCCGGGGTACTACGCGGTGACCCTGGACGACTACGACATCCGCGCCGAGCTGACCGTCAACCCGCGCGTCGGCCTGCACCGCTACACCTTCCCCGAAGGCAAGCCCGCGCACGTGCTGCTGGACCTGCGCCACAGCATCTACGACTACGACGGCAAGGTGCTGTGGTCGCGCATCCGCGTGCGCCCGGACGGCACCGTGACCGGTTTCCGCGAGACCCGCGGCTGGGCGCCCGGCCGCCAGCTCTACTTCGCCATGCGTTTCTCGCAGGCGCCCGAGGGGCATGCGCTGCACAACCGCGAGGACCCGCCCAGCGAGTACAAGGGCTTCGCCACCCCGGCCAGCAACGACCCGGGCGCGCGCGCCCAGATCGAAGGACGCGACCTTGCCGCGGTGTTCGATTTCGGCGACCTGCCGCAGCGCAGCCTGCTGGTGAAGGTGGCCATCTCCACCGTCAGCGAGGACGGCGCCGTCGGCAACCTCGACGCCGACATGCCCGGCTGGGATTTCGACG
>JAFAFY010000416.1 GCA_023423235.1 Pseudomonadota bacterium | reverse complement strand
TCCCGCACATGGTCCAGGCGATGGGCGCAGCGCTTTCGGCGCAGGACATCGTCTGCCTCGACAACGGCCTGTACAAGCTGTGGTTCGCGCGCCACTACCGCTGCCGCGCGCCCAACACACTGTTGCTCGACAACGCGCTGGCGACGATGGGCGCCGGCCTGCCATCGGCAATCGCCGCCAGGCTGGTGCACCCCGACCGCCGCGTGGTGGCGGTCTGCGGCGATGGCGGCCTGATGATGAATTCCCAGGAACTGGAGACCGCGGTGCGCCTGAAGCTGGACCTGACCGTGCTGGTGCTGCGCGACGATGCCTACGGCATGATCCGCTGGAAACAGGCGCACGAGGACTATCCCGATTTCGGCATGGCCTACGGCAACCCGGACTTCGTGCACTATGCGCAGAGCTACGGCGCCCGCGGCCATCGCCCGGAGTCGCCGGCAGCGTTTGCCGCAGTGTTGCGCGAGGCGCTCGACACGCCCGGCGTCGATGTCATCGATGTCGCCATCGATTACAGCCGCGACGATGCCCTGCTCAACGACGAGATTCCCCGCGCCAGTGCCGCCGTGACCTGAGCGCCCGACCCCGGCATCGCGCGCGCAGTGCGCCACGCCCTGTTTCCGGTTCCATTCCCGTTTTCCGCCAGGAGTTCCCATGGCCAAGTCGAAAAAATCCGCCTCCAGGCGCAGCAGCGCCGGCCTCGCCCGCCGCTATCCCTACTATCTTGCTGGCACCGCCATCGCCGCCAACACAGATCTCGAGGTACTGGACAAGTACAGTGGCAAGGTCGCCACCCGCGTGGCGATGGGCGATGCCGCCGCGATCCGCAAGGCCATCGTCGCCGCGCACCGCGCGCGCGAGGCGATGGCCGCCTTCACCCCCGACCGCCGCCGGGACGTGCTGGAACACTGCGTGCGCCGCTTCGGCGAGCGCGCCGACGAACTGGCGCTCGCCCTGTGCATCGAGGCAGGCAAGCCGATCAAGGACGCGCGCGGCGAGGTGACGCGCCTGATCGACACCTTCCGCATCGCCGCAGGCGAGGCGACGCGGGTCGAGGGCGAGACCGTCGAGCTGCAGATCTCCGAGCGCAGCCGCGGCTACCGCGGCCTGGTCAAGCGCGTGCCGGTGGGCGTGTGCAGCTTCATCACCCCGTTCAACTTCCCGCTGAACCTGGTCGCGCACAAGGTGGCCCCGGCGATCGCCGCCGGCTGCCCGTTCGTGCTCAAGCCCGCGGCCAAGACCCCGGTGGGCGCGCTGATCATCGGCGAGATCCTGGCCGAGACCGACCTGCCCAAGGGCGCGTTCTCGGTGATCCCCTGCAGCAACGAGGACGCCGCCGCGCTGACCGAGGACGACCGCATCGCGCTGCTCAGCTTCACCGGCGGACTGGTGGGCTGGGACCTGAAGGCGCGCGCGGGCAAGAAGAAGGTCACCCTGGAGCTGGGCGGCAATGCCGCGTGCATCGTCGACGCCGACCCCGGCGCCAGCCTCGACCACGTGGTCGAGCGCATCGTGTTCGGCGCCTACTACCAGTCCGGCCAGAGCTGCATCGGCGTGCAGCGCATCTATGCGCATGCCGACATCCACGACGCGCTGCGGCGCAAGCTGAAGAAAGCGATCGCGGCGCTGCGCAGCGGCGATCCGCGCGACGAACGCACCTTCATCGGCCCGGTCATCGACAGCGCCGCCGCCGACCGCATCGAGGGCTGGATCAGCGCGGCACGCAAGGGCGGCGCCAAGCTGCTCGCCGGCGGCAAGCGCGAGGGCAACCTCATTGCCGCGACCTTGCTGGAGCAGGTGCCGCACGATGCCGACCTCTACCGCAAGGAAGTCTTCGGCCCGGTCGCCCTGCTGGAACCGGTGCCCGACTTCGACACCGCGATCGCGCGTACCAACGACAGCGATTTCGGCCTGCAGGCGGGCGTGTTCACCGGCAATCTGGCGCACGCGATGCGCGCCTGGGACCGCATCGAGGCCGGCGCCGTGGTGGTCGGCGATGTGCCCAGCTTCCGCGTCGACAACATGCCCTACGGCGGCATCAAGGATTCGGGCATCGGCCGCGAAGGCGTCAAGTACGCGATCCGCGACATGACCGAGGACCGGCTGCTGGTGATTCGCGATCCGGTGTAGCAGCGCAGAGGCGCCGGACGCATGCGTGGCCCGAGGCTCCAACGAGTCGCTGCTCCAACGAGCCGCTGCCCCACGCCGACTGTCCCACGCGATCTGCATCGTTGCCTCCGCGCAGGCGGAGGCCCAGCGCTTTCCCTTCTGACCACGCGCCATTCCCGGCATCCGTAAGCCGGGACCTGATCAGCACGATCTTTCGGTTCCCTACCCCCGCACGCGGGGATGACGGCGGCCTGCCTGCGTGGCATTGCCGCGCAGATCGACTGACCGCCCGGCGCGCTGCGCCGGGCCGGACACGTGCCCGAGGGGGCGGATGGGGCGCTTCGCCCAGCCAACCTTCTCCCGCACGCATGTGCTTCATTGGGAAGAGGCGGCGACACGTATTGCATGTTCGTGCCAATCAGGAGCCTGAATTGGACCAGGACAGATGCCGCCCTTCGCGATCGCAAAGGGCTTGCCGGCACGTCGACGGCGCGGAACAGCGCATATCCCTCAAGCACCGGCCTTGTGCTCGTCGCGCCTAAAGCCCGCGCTCGACCTCCGGCACGCCATCGCGCTGGCTGAAGCGGAACAGGTAGGACAGGCGCACCGCAGTGGCCACCTCCACCCTGTCATCGGCCAGGCAGGGATCGTCGCCCGTAAAGCCCGCCGGCGCCTGGCAGACCAGCGCCGGCGCAAACGTCCAGCCCAGGACCGCGTTGCGGGTCGCATCGGTGAACGCCGCCTGGTGCGGCGACACATCGCCAGCCTCGCAATGCGCGCTGCGCGGCAGCACATCGCGCACGTTGCCATCCGCGCCGATCACCACGTCCACGCATACCGCCACCGGATCGAGTCGCAGCGGTAGCAGATCCGGCGGATACACGGGCAACGGCGCATCCTCGCCCAGGTTGGGAAACACGAAACGCTGGCCGGCCTCCAGTGTCATGCGCGCCGTACCGACGGCCGGCTGCAGCAGTTCGGCGCCGACCTCACCCTGGTTCGGCAACGCGGGGGCAGGCGCGGCCACCGGCGTGCTGCGGCATGCGGACAACAGCAGGGCCGTACCGATGACGGACAGGGAAACAACGTGCATCCGGCGCGGCATCATGGGGTCATCCTTGCATTCGTTGCGGAGCACGCAGGCCCGGCGTTGCCGGCCGGGCGAACCAGCGCATCGAACTCGGCGCTGCGGCGCGAGGCACTGCACATCGCGAAGAACTGTTCGGCGCCCGCGCAGCTCAAGGCGCCTTGCGCCCATGTCCCGCACCCTCTTCCGGATGCAGCCACGTGGTGTCGCCATCGGCATAGCGCTCGTACTTCCAGATCGGCACCCGCGCCTTGATCTCGTCGATGATGTAGCGGCAGGCGTCGAACGCCGCGCCGCGATGCGCGGCCGACACCCCGACCCACACCGCCATGTCTCCGATCGCCAAGTCGCCGATGCGATGCACGCACAGCGCATCGACCAACGTGAAGCGCGTGCGCGCCTCCTCGATCACCCCTGCGCCCTCGGCCTCGGCCAGCGCGACATAGGATTCGTAGCGCAGGCCGTGCACCGGGCGGCCGTCGTTGTGGTCGCGCACCCAGCCTTCAAAGCTGCTGAAGGCACCGGCACTGTCGTGCAGCAGGCGCCGGCGCAGCGGTGCGATGTCGAACGGCGCATCGGCCAGCCAGAATGCCGGGACGGTCTTGTCGGGAGTCGTCATCTCAACCTCCACTGACCGGCGGAATGAACGCGACTTCGCTGCCGTCGCGCGGGGCATCGTCCCAGCGCGCGAACGCACCGTCGACCGCGACGCGCAGACGCTCGACCGGCAATGCGAATCCGTGCAGCGCCTGCAACTCGGCGTAGAGCGTGCGCAGGTCGGGCGCCGTGGTCTGGCGGATTTCCTCGGCGCAGCCGGCCTGGTCGCGCAGGCTGGCGAAGTACAGCAGACGGATATCGGTCACCGGGTCTCCTCCTTGCCTGCGATGGCGCCGACATCTCGCTTGCCGCCACGCTTGCCGACCAGCTTCGCCGGCCCCAGCACGATCGCGTGCGACAGCGCCTTGCACATGTCGTAGACCGTCAGCGCGGCGACGGTGGCGCCGGTCAGCGCCTCCATCTCCACGCCGGTGCGGTGCACGGTACGCACGGTGCAGTCGATGCGCAGGGTGCGACTGTCGTGCCAGTCGATGCCGATGCGGATGCCGTCGATCGGCAGCGGGTGGCAGAACGGGATCAGCTCGTGGGTGCGCTTGACCGCCATCGTGCCGGCGATGATCGCGGTATCGACGATCCCGCCCTTGGCGCTCTTGAGCCCGCTGCGGTGCAATTGCTCGGCCACGTCTGCGGGAAAGCGCACGCGGCATTCCGCGGTGGCCGCGCGCGCGCTCACGGCCTTGCCGGACACGTCGACCATCGTCGGGCGGCCACTGGCATCGAGGTGGGTCAGCGCGGGTGGCGTCTTGTCGGGGCGCATGCGTGCAATGTCGTTGGAAACCTCAGATGGTACCGGCACCGGTGTCGGGCGTGCCGTGGCGGCGGAAGAACACTGCCATCAAGGAAGGTCGGAGACATGCGTACGCAATCATCTGCCGTCACTTTCGCCGCCCTGTCCTTCTCCCGTTCACGGGAGAAGGCGGCGCACAGCGCCGGATGAGGGCGCTGTCGCGGCACGCGGGACAGGTTTCCGCCAGGCCAGGACAAAGGGAATCGCCGGGCGCCGTGACTGCATGACCAGCGTCGCCAGCGCACTGGCCGCCGCTCACCCGCCCACCAGGAACATCTCGACATGCCGGCGCGACGTGCCCGGCCTGCCGCGCAGTTCGCTGTAGCGGTCGGCGCGCTGCAGCCATAGCGCCGCCAGATGGTCGGCAAACGCCGCCTCGCCATCGGCAAGGACCGGTCGCAGGTCGTGGCCGCGGCCGGCGAACAGGCAGGTGTAGAGGCTGCCGTCGGCCGAGACGCGGGCACGCTGGCAGTCGCCGCAGAACGGCGCGGTAACCGAGCTGATGAAGCCGATCTCGCCGCCGCCATCGTCGAAGGCATGACGCTCGGCCACCTCGCCACGATAGTTCGCGTCCAGTGCGTGCAGCGGCCAGCGCGTATGCAGGCGGTCGCGCAGCTCCCGCGACGGCACCACGCGGGCGCGATCCCAGCCGTTGCAGGTGCCCACGTCCATGTACTCGATGAAGCGCAGCACGTGGCCGCTGCCGCGGAAGTGCGCGGCCATGCGCTCGACCTCGTGGTCGTTGACGCCGCGCTGGACCACGCAGTTGAACTTGATCGCGCCAAAGCCCGCGCGCTCCGCGGCCTCGATGCCGGCAAGCACGTCGGCAATCTCGCCGCGCCCGCCCGACAGTGCGCGGAACAGCGCAGGGTCCAGCGCATCCAGGCTGATCGTCAGGCGCTGCAGGCCGGCGTCGCGCAGCGCCTGCGCGTGGCGCGCCAGCAGCGAAGCATTGGTGGTCATCGCCAGGTCGTCAATGCCGGGAATCCGCGCCAGCCGCGCCACCAGCGCCGGCAGGCCCTTGCGCAGCAGCGGCTCGCCGCCGGTCAGGCGCAGCTTGTGCATGCCCAGCCGCGCAAAACCGCGCACCAGGGTCTCGATCTCATCGAACGAGAGGCGGCCGGCGCTGTCGAAGCCGTAGTCGTCCGGCACCCGATCGGCCGGCATGCAGTAGCCGCAACGGAAGTTGCAGGCCTCGATCACCGACAAGCGCAGGTCGCGCAGCGGGCGTCCACGGCGATCCACCGGCAACAGCGGCAGCGACGGCAGCGCGCTCATGCCGGCATCCCCGGCGCCGGGGCACGCAGCGGCAGCAACTCGCCCGGACGCGCCACCCGGTGCCCGCGCGCGGCCAGCGCCTCGCCATCGGCCTGCGAGGCGTAGTGGTACAGCACGCAGCGGGCCAGCAGCGCCGGCGGATACTCGCGCTCCAGATCGTCGATGCCGCTGTGCGAGGGATTGCCGTGCAGGCCGCAGTCGTGCGCGACCAGCTCGTCGCGGTCGGCAAAGCGCGCCAGCATCTCCGGCACCGGGCGGGTGTCGCCGCTCCACACCAGACTGCCCGGCAGGCGCAGGCCGTAGGCGGTGTCTGGCCAGTGGTGGCGCACCGGGAACACTTCCAGGCGCACGCCGTCGTGCCAGAACGCATCGCCCACCGGCACCAGCCGGAACGCCTCCCAGAAATTCACCCCGCCCTCGGCCAGCACGTTGGGATAGTCGCCCACCCTGCGGTGCAGCAGCGGCACCACGCTTGCCGGCACGTAGACGGGCATGCGCCCGCGCCGCGCCGGGTCGAACCAGCCATCGACGAACAGCCGCTCGAAGCCGCCGACGTGGTCGAGGTGGGTGTGGGTCACGAACAGCGCCCGCGGCGCCTCGCCGTAGTGGTCGAGATACGCGCTCAGCCCCTCGCTGCCGCAATCGATGGTCAGCCACGGCGCGCCGTCGCGCTCGATGGTCGCCATCGGCGAGCCGAGCACCGTCGCCGACGCGTTGCCCACGCCCTGGAACCGCAGCGACCAGGACATCAGGTCCCCCGGCTCCACAGGGTGTCGTAGGAGCGGCGCAGGCGGGCGAAATCACGCGCCACTTCCTCTGCGGGACGCGCGCCGCGCAGCTTCAGCAGCGAGCGCTCCAGCCGGGCGAGGTTGCGCTCGCGCCAGCGGGTTTCGGGGATGCGCAACTGGCCGCGGTCCAGGTCGATGAACCAGCCCTTGCCGAGGCTGTCGAACAGGATGTTGTGGGCGTTGAGGTCGGCATGGTCCAGCCCGGCGCGGTGGAAGCGCGCGATCAGCCGCCCGGTCTGCTCCCACGGCGCGTCGGCGGGCGACTCGGCCACCAGATCAGCCAGCGAGCGCACGTCGGGCAGTCGCTCGAGCAGGATCCAGGCGCGATAGGTCAGGCCACGCCGCAGGTAGCTGGCGGCGATCGGCTCGGGCACCGGCAGGCCGCGGCGCAGCAGCTCGCGCAGCAGGCGGAACTCGACGAAACTGCGCACCCGCCGGGTGCCGCGCCACAGGTGCAGGTCGCGGTTGAAGCGCCCGACCAGGCCGCCGCGCAGGTACTGCCGCAACACGCAGGGGCCGTGCGAGGCATCGATGAACCAGGCACCGCCGCGGCCGCTGCCGTCCACGCGCTGCGCGCGCTCGCCCCACAGCGTGGGGTCGAACCAGCGCGGATCGGCTTGCCGCAGCTGCGTGCCGTCGAACAGAATGGCGCCATATTCCCCCGCGCGGCCGCTCGCCGGAATCGGCGTCAGGCTCTCGCTGGGATCGAATCTGCTCATCCCGCGAGTCTACCAAGCCTTGGCGATTCCCCCGACAGCCGGCGCTCCGCCCGCACCGCGCGCCATCTGCCTGCTGCGGCTGTCCGCGCTGGGCGATGTCACACATGTGCTGCCGCTGATCCACACCCTGCGCCGCGCCTGGCCGGAGGTGGCGTTGACCTGGGTCATCGGCAAGGGCGAACAACGCCTGCTCGACGGCCTGCCCGGGGTCGAATTCCTGGTCTACGACAAGAACACCGGGCTGGGCGGCATGCGCGCCCTGCGGCGCACGCTGGCCGGCCGGCGTTTCGACGCCCTGCTGCAGATGCAGGTGGCCGCGCGCGCCAACCTGCTGTCGGCGTTCATCCCGGCGCGGCGCCGGATCGGCTACGACCGCAGCCGGTCCAAGGACCTGCATGGCCTGTTCATCAACGAGCGCATCCCCGACCGCCCTGGTATCCACGTGCTCGACGCGATCGGCAGCTTCTGCGAGCCGCTGGGCCTGCGCCAGACCGAGGTCGTCTGGGACATGCCGGTGCCGGAAGACGCCTGGGAATGGGCAGCCGCGCAATGGCCCGAGGACGGCATCCCGACGCTGATGATCTCGCCCTGCTCCAGCCACCAGCGCCGCAACTGGATGCCCAGCCGCTACGCCGCCGTGGCCGACCATGCCGCCGCCACCGGCTGGCGCATCGTGCTGTGCGGCGGCCGCAGCGACCTGGAGCGCCAGACCGCCGACGCCATCCTCGCGGGCATGCAGGCGCCGGCGCTGGACCTGGTCGGCAAGGACACCCTCAAGCAGCTGCCGGCACTGCTGGCCCGCGCGCAGCTGCTGGTCACGCCGGATTCCGGCCCCATGCACATCGCCAACGCCATGGGCACCAAGGTGCTGGGCCTGCACGCGGCCAGCAACCCGGCGCGCAGCGGGCCGTACTCGGACCGGCGCTTCTGCGTCGACCGCTACGACGATGCCGCGCGCAAGTTCCTCGGCAAGCCGGCATCGGCGCTCAAATGGGGCACCAAGATCGAGTTCGACGACGTCATGGCTCTGGTCACCGTGGATGACGCCATCGCCGCCTTCGAACGCCGCCGCGCCGACCTGCAGGAGCACGCCTGATGGACCCGATGATCGCTGGTGCGCTGGCCTCGCTGATCGGCGCCCTCGTCGGCGGCGGCATCAGCTACGTGCTCAACCGCCAACTGCACGCCCAGCAGCTCGCGCGGCTGCGCGAGCAGTACAAGACCGAGTTCATGGCCGAGGACACCGCGCGCCACTTCCTCGGCCACAAGGGTTATACCGACCGCTCGTTCGAGGTGTTGCGCAAGCACCTGGGCGGATTCGAGGACGACGAACTGCGGCGCATCCTGGTCCGCGCCGGCGCCGTGCGCACCTTCCGCGACGACGGCTCGGAATGGTGGCGGCTGCTCAGCCGCATGGACGAGTACATCGAGCAGAAAGCGCGGCGCGGCGAAGGCTGATCCGCCGCTACGCGCCGGACGCCGCCCGGCAGCAGCAAGCGCTGGCTTGAGAAGCGCCGAGAGCCTGGACGCCTCCGCTCAGGGCGCGCCGGCGTCGCTGCGGTAATCCTGGTAGGACTTCTCTTCCACGTAGTCCGATCCCAGAGCAAGGTTGATGTCCTTCTTGATCCGCGCACGCTCGTCATTCTCGAAATACACGCTGCGCGCCAGGCGGATGAACGCGTCGTCGAAGGCCTGCGCCTTCTCCTTGATGCGGATGTCGTCCTCGATCACCCACAGGCGCTCGTTGACCGCCTTGAGCTGCGCGCGCTGCTCGGCGATGTCGTGGCCGGCGGCCGAATGCGCCATCCACGTCGTCTCCAGCGCCGACAGCTCGTTGCGGACATTGGCCAGCTTGGCGGCATCGGTGATGCGCTCGGACT
>JAFAFY010000250.1 GCA_023423235.1 Pseudomonadota bacterium | reverse complement strand
TGACGATGAACTTCGTCCGCGCGCTGATCGATGGCGGCTTCGCCGACCTGCACCACCCCGAGTACTGGGGCCTGCAGTGGGTCGGCGACTCGCCGCTGGCCGAGGACTACCAGCGCATGGTCTCGGGTCTGGGCGACGCGGTACGGTTCATGGAGACGCTGGCCGGCACCCAGGTCTACAACCTCAACCGCGTGGACTTCTACACCTCGCACGAGGCGCTGCTGCTGCCCTACGAGGAAGCGCAGACCCGCCAGGTGCCGCGGCAGTGGGGCTGGTTCAACCTCAGCACGCATTTCCCCTGGATCGGCGTGCGTACCGCGGCGCTGGAGGGCGCCCATGTGGAATATTTCCGCGGCATCCGCAACCCGATCGCGGTCAAGGTCGGGCCGACGTCGACGCCCGACGATCTGCTGCGGCTGATCGACGTGCTCAATCCCGAGGACGAGCCGGGCCGGTTGAGCCTGATCCACCGCATGGGCGCGGCGCAGATCGCCGAGCGCCTGCCGCCGCTGCTCGACGCGGTCAAACGCTCGGGCCGCCGCGTGCTGTGGATCTGCGATGCGATGCACGGCAATACCGAATCGACCAGCAACGGCTTCAAGACCCGGCGCTTCGACAAGATCCGCAGCGAGATCGAGCAGGCCTTCGACCTGCATGCGGCGGCCGGCACCCGGCTGGGCGGGGTGCATCTGGAGCTGACCGGCGAGGACGTGACCGAATGCACCGGCGGCGCGCGGGCCCTGACCGACATCGATCTCGAGCGCGCCTACCGCTCGACCGTCGATCCGCGCCTGAACTACGAGCAGGCGCTGGAGGCTGCGATGCTGATCGTGCGCAAGCAGGGCCAGGTGGGGCGCGCGACGGCTTGAACCGCCGATGCGCCGGCGTGCGCATCGGCATCAGCGCGCAGGACAGCGCTGCCTGGTCTTTGCCTGAGGGAACCGGCGTCCACCGGAATCCGCACTTGCGCGAAGGTGGAAATCCCGCGGTTTCGATCGCCGCGATCGGGGCGGACGGGGCAGATCCCGCCGTGCGGTGACAGCAGCGGCATAGGATGCGCGCTGGTTGGTCTCCGTCATGCGCTCCTGACTGTTCTGCCGCCCGGCAGGGCGGCGGGAATGCAGAGCGGGGCATCCGGCGCGGGTGCAGGCGTTCCGTGCAGCGAAGGGGCGGCTCCTGAACTTCGGCATCGGCACGCGCCGAACCTGCGCCGCCCGCTTCCAGGCGGGTCAGGCCTGCGGCAACTTGCCTGCCGGTGCGGGCCGGGTCGCAGCGCGCCGACGACGCAGGTCGCGTGCCAGCACCAGCACGATCAGCAGGTTCAGCAGCAGCACGCCCCAGGTCAGCCAGTCCGGGTGCTGCCACAGCGCGTAGATCTCGAACGGCAGGTAGGCCGCCGCGCCGATCACGCCGATCCAGGAAGCCCAGACGCGGTGACGCCACAGGCCCCAGCTTTCGGCCAGGCGCATGCCGCCGTAAAGCGTGGCAACGGCGACGGCGAGATGCAGCTTGTCGGGGGTGATCGCATCGAGCACGGTGGTGCTGGCGCGGTCGGCCGCCACGCCGAAACGCGCGAGCATGCGCTGCAGCCCCTGCTGCAGGGCGTCCGGGCCGATCGCCGCCAGCGCGCCCGCGGCGAACAGGGCGAGGACACCTTTCGCGGCCTCGAACACCGCGATCGCGCGCAGCCCGTTGTGGGGTCGGGTTCCGGTCCTGGACATCAGAACAACGCCTCCTGGCGCGGCGGCGCGCGCAACGGTCCACCGTGAAGGGGCCATGTCCCGAGCGCCTCGTAGCGGCCGCCCGGATTGAACAGCAGCTCGAAGCCGGCGACCTCCAACGGCCCGACATCGCAGGCCACGGCGTCCAGCCACGGCTGCGCCGGCAGGCCGCGATCGAGATAGGCCAGCGTCACATGCGGTTGGCTGGTGACCTGCGCAGGACGGATGCCGCAGCCGCGGATGGCGTCACGGCAGGCATCGCACAGTGCCTGCAGGGCCGCATCCGGCTGCGGCAGTGCCACGACCGCGCCCGACTGCGGCCAATAGGCAAGGCGGTCGACGGCCCAGACATGCGGCGGAACGCGTTCCGCGGCTTGGGCGAATGCGGCCAGGAGCGCAGGCGTGGCCAGATGGCCGACGCCATGGCCGATGAAGCAGAGCGTGGCATGCCACTGGTCGGCACGCCGCAGTTGCAGCGACGGCGCGCCCGAAGGACGCGCCGCCTGCAGTCGTTGCGACAATGTGGCGAGCGCCGCCCGGCCGTCGGCGCTGGGCCGCCACGCCGGGAACAGCGCCTGGCTCACGCGGCGCGCGAGGCGCGCTTGCGGTCGCTCTCGGTCAGCAGCTTCTTGCGCAGGCGGATTTCCTTGGGGGTGACCTCCACCAGCTCATCGTCCTCGATGAAGTCCAGCGCCTGCTCCAGCGAATACTTCAGCGCCGGCGTCAGCTTGATCGCATCGTCCTTGCCGGACGCGCGCACGTTGGTCAGCGGCTTGCCCTTGATGACGTTGACGGTGAGGTCGTTGTCCTTGGAGTGGATGCCGACCAGCTGGCCTTCGTACACGTTGTCGCCTTCGGCGGCGAACAGCTTGC
>JAFAFY010000225.1 GCA_023423235.1 Pseudomonadota bacterium | reverse complement strand
ATCTCGCCCTGCTGGGCGAGCGGCTGCGGGCACTGGCCGGGGATGCGGACGACGCCGACGCCGGCGCCTCGCGCTGAGGCGAAAGCCCGCGCGGGTGCGCGTGCGGGCCGGTCCGCGGCTGCCTGCGAGCAGATCGGTCCGGGGATCAGTCCAGAGAGATCAGCCCCGGGACATCAGTCCGCGCGGCCGCCGAACTCGCCGGTGGTGGTGTTGACCCAGACCCGTTCGCCGTTGGTGATGTATTCGGGCACCTGGATCTCGATGCCGGTATTGAGCGTCGCCGGCTTCGGGCGCTTGGTCGCGGTGCCGCCCTTGAGCTCGGGCGGGGTGTCCACGACCTCCAGCACCACGCTCTGCGGCAGCTGCAGGCCGACCGGAGCGTCGTCGATGATCTGCACATAGCAGCCGCCGAGGCCGTCGGTGATGTAGCCGGCGCCGTCGCCGACCACGCCGGCATCGAGGGTGTACTGGGTGAAATCCTCGTCGTCCATGAACACGAACGCGTCGCCGTCCTTGTACGAGAAGCTGGCCTGGCGGCGGGCCAGGTCGACCTCGCGCAGTTCGTCATCGCCGTCGAAGCTGGCGTCGGTCTTGCTGCCGCCGGGCACGCTGTACATGGTGAAGCGGAAGCGCACGTTGCCGCCGCGGCCCTGCGGCGAGCTGCGCTCGATGTCGCGGATCTGGTAGACCCCGCCGTTGTGTTCGACCACGTTTCCTTTCTTGACGTCGTAGGCTTTCATTGGCTTCTGGTGATTCGTAATTGGTGATTGGTGATGACCGGACATTCGTCCGTTAAAAACCGGGAAAGCGCGATGGTGCCGGGCGTTCGTTTTTTCCAATCACGAATCCACGAATCACCAATCACGGCTTCATTGCTCACTTCGGCGCCAGCCGCACCGCGCCATCCAGGCGGATGGTCTCGCCGTTGAGGTAGCGGTTGCCGAGGATGTAGGCGACCAGGTCGGCGAATTCCTCCGGCCGGCCCAGGCGCGAGGGGAACGGGATCGAGGCCGACAGCGACTGCTGCACCTCCTCGGGCATGCCGTCGACCATCGGCGTCCAGAACACGCCCGGGGCGATGGTGTTGACGCGGATGCCGAAGCGCGCCAGCTCGCGCGCCATCGGCAGGGTCATGCCGACGATGCCGGCCTTGGACGCCGAATACGCCGCCTGGCCGATCTGGCCCTCGTAGGCCGCGACCGAGGCGGTGTTGACGATCACTCCGCGCTCGCCATCGTCGCCGGGCGCGTTGTGCTGCATCACCGCGGCCGCGGCCTTGGCGACGTTGAAGCTGCCGACCAGGTTGACCATGACCGTGTTGGTGAAGGTCTGCAGCGGCATCGGCGCCTCGCGGCCGAGCACGCGGCCGGCGCCGATGATGCCGGCGCAGTTGACTGCGGCATCCAGGCCGCCGAGGAACGCCCTGGCGGCATCGACATTCGCCGCGACCGCGGCCTCGTCGGTGACGTCGGTGCGCAGGTAGTGCGCATGGTCGGCGCCCAGCGCGGCGACGGCGTCGGCGCCCTTGTCGTCGTTGACGTCCAGCAGCGCGACCTTGCCGCCTTCGGCGACGATGCGCTGGGCCACGGCCAGGCCGAGGCCGGAGACGCCACCGGTGACGAGGGCAAGGACGGATCCGGATTTCATGTGCAGTTGCCTCTGCAGGTCGGGCCGCACAGTTTAACCGCGCGGCCCCGGCGCCAGCGCCGCGCGCATCAAACCGGGCAGCCCGGACCGGGCAGCCCAGGCCAAGCACGCCAAGCCAGGCACGCCAAGCCAGGCACGCCAAGCACCAAGCCTTGCGGTTCAGGCTGGTCGCGCGCCGGCCTCGTCGCGCAGGCGACGCGCGAACTCGTCCGCGGGCAGGCCCGGTGCGAACAGGAAGCCCTGGCCGATCGACACGCCCAGCTCCAGCAGGAACCGGCGCTGGGCCTCGGACTCGACACCTTCGGCGACCAGCCCCAGGCCCAGGCTGCGGGCGATGCCGACCACCGCCTGGCACACCGCGACGTCGGAGCGGTCCTCGGGCACGCCGTTGACGAACAGCTGGCTCAGTTTCAGGCCATGGATCGGCAGCAGCCGCAGGTAGTTCAGCGCGCTGTAGCCCTCGCCGAAATCGTCGATGCTCAGCAACACGCCCATCGCGCGCAGGCGGGCGAAGGTGCGCAGGGTGTCGGGCGCATCCTCGATCAGCACGCGCTCGGTGAACTCCAGCTCCAGCGCGGTGCCGGGCAGGCCGAACTCGGCCAGCACCGCGCGCACGTGTTCGGCCAGGTCTTCGCCCAGCAACTGGCGGTAGGACACGTTGACCGCCACCCGCACCACGCCCAGCCCGGCGTCGCGCCACTGCGCCACCTGGCGGCAGGCTTCGCGCAGCACCCAGCCGCCGATGCGCACGATGTCGCCGGTGGTCTCGGCGTGGTCGATGAAATGATCCGGGCGCATTTCGCCCAGCTGGCGGTTGTGCCAGCGGATCAGCGCCTCGGCGGGGACGATGGCGCCGCGGCGCAGTTCCACCTGCGGCTGGTAGACCAGGTGGAACTCGTTCTGGTCGATCGCGCGGCGCAGATGGGTCTCGACCCGCAGCCGGTCCTGCTGCGACTGCGCCAGCGCCGGGGTGAACGCCTGCCAGCCGTTGCGCACGCGGCGCTTGCTCTCGTACATCGCCGCGTCGGCGTTGTGGATCAGGGTCTGCGGCCGGTCGCCGTCGCCGGGTGCGCAGGCCAGGCCGATGCTGGCGGTGATGGCGAACTCTTCCTTGTCGAAGCGGAAGCCGTCGCCGAACGCAGCGAGGATCGCCTTGGCGACCTGTTCGGCGTGGCTGGCGTTCTCACCCGCGTCGCATACCACCAGGAATTCGTCGCCGCCGAAACGCGCGATCAGCCCGCGCCGGTCGACCGCGCGGCTGATGCGGTGCGCGGCGGAGACCAGCAGCTCGTCGCCGGCGTTGTGCCCCAGGGCGTCGTTGACCACCTTGAAGCGGTCCAGGTCGATGTACAGCACCGCGGTGGCGGGCAGGCCGGGATCGGCCATGCGGGTTTCGAGCTCGGCCAGGATCGCGTCGCGGTTGAGCAGGCCGGTCAGCGGGTCGTTGCGCGCCTGCGCGCGCAGGATTTCCTCGTCGCGCTTGCTGTGGGCGATGTCCTGCAGGGTGCCGGCCAGGCGCGAGCCCGCGGGATCGCCGGGACGCGGGCCGCCGATCGCGCGCACCCAGAAGCCCCCGCCGTCCTCGCGCAGGCCCTGCAGTTCCAGGTCGAAGCCCGCGCCTTCCAGCATCGCCACGCCCAGCGCGTCGCGCAGGCGCCGGCGGTCGGGTACCAGCAGGGTGCCGATCAGCGCCTCCATCGTCGGCGGCGGCGTGCGCTGGCCGAGGATGCGCGCCGATTCGGTGGTCAGGTACAGGCCGTCGGTGCCGCAGTCCAGTTCCCAGCCGCCGATGTGCGCCAGCGCCTGCACCCGGTCGAACAGGGCGCTGTCGCGCTTGAGCGTGGTGACGTCGTTGAACAGCGACAGCACCTGGTGCGGCTGGTCGCCGCCTGGCGGGAACTGCGGCACCGCGGTCACCGTCATCCAGTACAGGTGGCGGCGCATGCGGTGGTAGAGGCCGACCAGCGTGCTCTCGACCACGCGGCCGCTGCGCAGCGCGCGCACCTGCGGCAGTTCCGCCCACGGCATCTGGCTGCCGTCCTCGCGGATCGCGACCCATTCGCCGGGGTTGGCGATGTCGCCGGGCACTGCATCGTCGCCGGCGCCCAGCAGCCGCAGCGCGGCCGAATTGCAGTGGATGAAGCGGCCGGCGGTGTCGTGGATGGTGATGCCGCAGTCGACGACCTCCATCAGTTCCCGGTAGCGCACCTCGGCCTCGCGCCGGCGGCTGAGGTCGCGCGCCACCGCCACCAGGCAGGGCTGCCCCTCGTGCTGGAAACCGGCGGTGTGCACCTCCACCGGGAAGCGCGAGCCGTCGCCGCGCATGTTGGCGACCTCGATGACGTAGGTCTCGCCGCGCCGCACCGCGCCCCAGACCGGCGCCAGGTGGTCGCGCGGCAGGTCGGGGTTGAGGGTCTCGATCGGCTGGCCGACGATGTCCTCGCGGCGGCGGCCATAGGCGCGCATGCCGGCGCGGTTGAGGTCGAGCACGGTGCCGCGCTCGTCGAGGATGCTGACCGGGTCGGGCACCGCGTCGAACAGCGCCCGGTAGCGCAGCTGCGCGCCAAGGGCGTCGCGGCTGGTGGCATGCAGCGCATCGCGCGCCTGCGCCAGTAGCCGCTTCAGGTGTGCGGGCAGGTCGCGGTCGTGGCAGGCGAGGTCGAGCGCGGCGGCAATGCGCTCCGGATCGTCCGGCGCATCTGCCGGATCCGCGGGGGGCGCCCCTGGCCGCTCGGCCCCCATGTCACGCCGCGTCCCCGGTCGCCGGCGCGGTGGCGCGGCCGACCCGGCTGCCGGTCTCGCGCCCCAGCACCGCGGCCAGCCAGCGGCCGGTGTCGGCCAGGGCGTCGAGGTCGATGCCGGTGTCGATGCCCATGCCCTGCAGCATGTAGGCCACGTCCTCGCTGGCGACGTTGCCGCTGGCGCCGCGCGCGTAGGGGCAGCCGCCGGTGCCGGCGACGGCCGCGTCGACCACCGCCACGCCTTCCTCCAGGCAGGCGAGGATGTTGGCCAGCGCCTGGCCGTAGGTGTCGTGGAAATGGATCGCGAGCGCCGGCATCGGCACCTCGGCGGCGACCGCGCGCAGCATCGCGCGCGCGCGCGCGGGCGTGCCGACGCCGATGGTGTCGCCCAGCGATATCTCGTAGCACCCCATTG
The DNA here is from genome assembly GCA_023423235.1 of Pseudomonadota bacterium. Lineage (GTDB taxonomy): Bacteria > Pseudomonadota > Gammaproteobacteria > Xanthomonadales > Xanthomonadaceae > Luteimonas. The sequence goes on along the minus strand of JAFAFY010000225.1, from coordinate 80 downwards.
CATGCAACGTACGCGAAACCCGGACCACGTCGGCCAGCGGCACCTCGCCCTGGTAGGGGCAGCCGAGCACCGTGGACACG
>JAFAFY010000216.1 GCA_023423235.1 Pseudomonadota bacterium | reverse complement strand
CGGCGACGATGACACAAGAGATCAGCAGTTCGAGCAGACGGGTCATTCAGGGTTCTCCAGGACCAATTCCGGCCTGATGCGGCACAGACCGGCAATCGTAGCAAGTTGCGCGTGGGCGGGCGAGTAGGCGGACCGCCGGTATACCGCATCCAGGGGGCGGGAGGATGACGGCGCGTCCAGGACCGGCGCCTGCACCGTCGGCACCAATGACCACGCGCCTGTTTCCTGCGCGCCCACGGCCCACCCTCCGGCGATCGCCATCCGGGGATGGCCGCGCGCCCGGGTAGCGGCCCGCCGCGCGCTGCAGGCGCGCGGGCATCCGGCTCGGACCAGTTGCAGCTCGAAGGCCTTGAGCACGGCCCGGGTGCGGTCGCCCACGCCCAGCTTGGACAGGGTGGGGTCGCCCCCGCTTGCGAGGCACTGCCTCGCGGGGCGCCCGAACGCCCGCTGCGCGGCGGCGGGCCGGCCATCCTGTCGCTCATACCAGCTGCAGCTCGAAGGCCTTGAGTACGGCCCGGGTGCGGTCGCGCACGCCAAGCTTGGACAGGGTGAGGTCACCCTCGCTTGCGAGGCACTGCCTCGCGGGGCGCCCGAACGCCCGCTGCGCGGCAGCGGGCCGGCCATCCTGTCGCTCAGACCAGTTGCAGCTCGAAGGCCTTGAGCACCGCCCGGGTGCGGTCGCGCACGCCGAGCTTGGACAGGATGTTGGAGACGTGGTTCTTGATCGTGCCCTCGGCCACGCCCAGCGAGTTGGCGATCTCCTTGTTGGAGAAGCCGCCGGCCATCAGCCGCAGGATCTCGGTCTCGCGCTCGGTCAGCGGATCGGGGCGGTCGAGGCTGACGAACTCGTTGCGCATCTGCTCCAGCCCGGTCAACAGGCGCTGGGTCACCGCCGGCTGCACCAGCGAGCCGCCGTCGGCGACGGTGCGGATCGCGCTGACCAGCTGGTCGAGCGACACGTCCTTGAGCAGATATCCCTTGGCGCCCGCCTTCAGCCCGGCCAGCACCAGTTGGTCGTCGTCGAAGGTGGTGAGGATGATGGTCGGCGGCAGCGCATCCGCCCGCGCCAGGGCCTGCAGCGCCTCCAGCCCGGACATCACCGGCATGCGCATGTCCATCAGCACGACATCGGGGGCCAGGCCGGGGATCGTCGCGACCGCCTGCTGGCCGTCCGCGGCCTCGCCGATCACCTCGATGCCGCCATCGAGCGCCAGCAGCGAACGGATGCCCTGGCGGACCAGGTTCTGGTCGTCGACCAGAAAGACTCGGATCATGCTGCCTCCCGGCTTGCTTCAAGGATGGATGGCGCGCCTGCCGCGGCCCCGCATCGCCTCATGCCCCGGCCTCCGGAGCGACCGGGGCGGTCTGCGCCGGGGGCGCGGCCGGTCCGGCGGCGTGCGCAGCATCGCGCAACCCGCCCTCGCCCGCCAGCGGCAACTCCAGCCGCAGCACGAAGCCCTGGTCGGGCGCGGTTTCGACCTGCAGCCGGCCGCCGTAGGCGGCCAGGCGCTCGCGCATGCCGCCCAGGCCGTTGCCGGCGCGGGCGTTCTCGGCGCCGCGGCCGTCGTCGCGGGCATCCAGCCGCACCGCGGTCGGGTCCTGGGTATAGCGCAACCGCAGCAACTGCGCGCCGGCATGGCGCACGGCATTGGTGATGATTTCCTGGGTGCAGCGCAGCAGTACGTGGGCGCGCTCGGGGTCGTCGATGAGGAACTGCACCGGCATCTGCATGTCGATGCGCAGCCCCGGCACGTTCTCGGCTAACGGCAGCAGGGTGGCGCGCATGTCGATGGCATCGTCCTCGCGCAGCTGGCTGACGGCATCGCGCACGTCGCTGAGCAGCAGCTTGGCCAGGGTCTGGGCCTGGTCGACATGCTTGCGCGCCTGGCCCTCGACCAGATGGCTGGCGACCTCAAGATTCAGGCTCAGCGCGGTCAGGTGGTGGCCCAGCAGGTCGTGCAACTCGCGCGAGATGCGGGTGCGCTCGTTGACCCGCACGCTCTCGGCCAGCAGCGCGCGGGTGGCGCGCAGTTCCGCATTGAGCCGACGCTGCTCCTCGCGCGCCTGGTGCTGCTGCCGGGCCACCAGGCCGGTGACGAAGGCGAATCCGGTGAAACCCACGTACAGCGCGGCCTGCAGCACCGCCTCCATCCACGTGAAGTCGAATCCGCGCACGTACACCGGAATGATGAAGAACTCGCACAGCACCAGCAGCCCGATGCCCAGCCACACCGGCAGCAGCCACGGCAGCACGCAGGCGACCACCATCAGCAGGATGCTGCCCAGGCCGCTCTGGCTGTAGAAGCTGATCGCGATCGCGCTGCCGGCCAGCACCACCAGCAGCAGGTGGTCGAGTGGCGTGATCCGGCGCGCGCCCAGGCTGCGGGTGAGCCAGGCGTAGCACAGCCCGAACACGATCCACGCCAACCAGGTGCGCCAGCTCTGCAGCAGCGCCAGCGACAGCTCCACGTCCAGTTGCTCGCTCGGCGCCAGCGACAACATCAACAGCGGCAGCCCGATCACCGCCCAGGTGAACAGGCCGGCGAAACGCAACAGGCGGTTGTGGTTCAGGTGCCCGATCATGCGCCGATGGTAGGCGCAAAGCCCGGCCCCGGAGCGGGCCTGAAGTCATGCCGCGGGCGCAGCGTCGCGGCCGTGCCCGGTCGCCCCGCCGCGCATGGACATGCAATAATCCGCTCCATTGCGGCGCAATGCCGCACCGCGCATGCGACTGCTGGCGTCCCGCTTCCGCGGTTGCCGTGCGCTCCGTTGCCAAGCCACTGGAGTCTGGAATGTCGATCGTCGTCCGCGACGTGCGCGAGCACGAGCTGGATTCCATCCTCGAACTGAACAATGCCGCCGGCCCCTCGATCCTGCCGCTGGACGCTGCCCGCCTGCGCCACCTGTTCGACACCGCCGAATACTTCCGCGTCGCCGAGCGCGATGGCGTCGCGGCCGGCTTCCTGATCGGCTTCGGCTCGGGCAGCGGCCACGACAGCAGCAACTTCCAGTGGTTCGGCGCGCACTACCCGGATTTCTTCTACATCGACCGCATCGTCGTCGCCAGCCGCCGCCGCGGCGGCGGCGTGGGCCGCGCCTTCTACGCCGACGTGCAGAGCTACGCCGAGGTGCGCTATCCGCTGCTGACCTGCGAGGTGTTCCTGGAGCACGACAATGACCCGGTACACCTGTTCCACGGCAGTTTCGGTTTCCGCGAGATCGGCCAGCACGTGATGCCGGGCACCGAGATCCGCGCCTCGATGCTGGTCAAGGACCTGTGCAGCTACCCGTGGGTGCGCGAGCGCTACGGCGACGCCCTGCCGGACGCGCCGTGGCTGGGCAAACCGCGGGTGCAGCAGGCCACCGAGGTCGGCGCCTGATGGCCTCGCGTCCCAATCCGGCCCCGGCCGATGGCTTCGAGCAGGCCGGCGAGCTGAAGATCGGCCAGGTCGGCATCGCCAACCTGCGCATCCGTACCCTCGACGTCGCCCGCCTCGGCGAGGAGATGCGCAGCCGCGTGGCGCGCGCGCCCAAGCTGTTCGAACGCGCCGCGGTGATCCTCGACTTCGGCGGCCTGCCGGCCACGCCCGACGTCGATACCGCGCGTGCACTGATCGCCGCGCTGCGCGAGGCCGGTGCGCTGCCGGTGGCGCTGGCCTGGGG
>JAFAFY010000209.1 GCA_023423235.1 Pseudomonadota bacterium | reverse complement strand
GACCGGCACCACGCGCCAGCCGGCCACGGCCACGCCCGCATCGGCCAGGCGCTGCGCCAGCGTCTCGCGGCAGCGCGCGGCCGCCGCCTCGTCGCGCGGCAGGAACACCATGCCGGCGGCGAACAGGCCGTCGCCCAGGTCCACGCCGGATTCGCTGGCGATCGCGCGTACGAAATCATCGGCACCGCACAGCAGCACGCCGCAGCCGTCGCCCGAGAGGCCGTCGGCGGCAATGCCGCCGCGGTGCGCCATGCGCGACAGCGCCTGCAGGGCGATGTCGACGATCTCGCGCGAACCGGCGCCGCCAATCCGGGAAATCATCCCGAAACCGCAGGCGTCGCGTTCATCGGCGGGGTCGTAGAGGCCCCGACCCGGGAGGTCCGGCATCGTCGTCATCGTGGTCCACAGGGGCAGCAGGGGTGGCGCGGGGATCGGAGCGCCATGGTCCTGCATCGCGACAACGCTTCCACGCCGGGCCGACGACTAGAGCATAGTTTGTGCGGTGCGGCAACCGCATGTCGATGGGCGTTTCGGTTGCATCTGCAACTGCGAAAACACGCTGCGCAACTGCCCGGAACAACGCCCGGAAACCGGTCCGTCCGGCAATCGAGGGAACACCGGGTGGCGACGCGTTCCGGGCTCACAACGCTGAACATGCGCGGCGCAATGCCACCCGCGTGACGCACCATCGCGCTGCGCTTCAGGCCCGCAGCGTCTCACCGCTGGCGGCATCGCGGATCGTCGATGCCTGGGCACGGGCGCCGGTCTCGCCTGCCACCACGGCGTCGACCCCGGCCAGCACGGCGGCATCGAGCGCCTCGGCGCTGCGCGGCGCCGGCGCGCCGGCCGTGTTGGCGCTGGTGGAGACCAGCGCACCGCCGAACGCATCACAGAGCGCTACCACGCCGGCGTGCGCGCTGACCCGCACGGCAATGCCCGCATGCGCGCCGGTGATCCACTGCGGCACCGTGGCTGCGGCCGGCACGATCCAGGTGTTGGGCCCCGGCCAACTGGCCAGCACCGCGTCGCGGCGCGTCGCCGGCAGCGCGGTCCAGTCGACGATGCGCTCGAGTTGCGCCAGTGTGCCGGCGATCAGGATCAGGCCCTTGTCGACCGGCCGCTGCTTGATCGCCAGCAGGCGCAGTACCGCGGCCTGGTCGAACGGGTCGCAGCCCAGGCCCCAGACGCCTTCGGTGGGATAGGCGATCACGCCGCCGCGGCGCAGCAGGCCGGCGGCGGCAGAGGCATCGATGCGGGGCACGGCGGCCGGCATGGCGTGACGCGCCGCGGTCAGAACGGGGCGTCGTCCGGCGCCGGCGTGTTGTTGCCGGCCTTGACCACCCGTTTCTTGCCCGGCACCACCTTGGCCGGGGTCAGCAGCGACTTCTCCGGCTCGGGCGCGGCCACGGTCTTTTTGGCGACCTTCTTCGCCGCCTTCTTGGCGGTCTTCTTCGCTGCCTTCTTCGCAGGTGCCTTCTTGACCGCAGCCTTCTTCGCCGCAGGCTCCTTCTTCGCCGCGACCTTCTTGGCCGCCGCCTTCTTCGCGCCGAAGCCCTTGCGCACCGGCTTGCCGGTTTCTTCAAGCAGCTTCGTCACTTCCTCGAAGGTCAGCGATGCCGGCTCGCGATCCTTGGGAATCTTGCCGTTGAGCTTGCCGTCGCTGATGTACGGGCCGAAACGGCCGTTGAGCACCTGGATGTCGCTGCCGTCGAATTCCTTGATGATGCGGTTGCGGGCGATCTCTTCCTTCTCCTCGATCAGGAACACCGCGCGCGCCAGGTCGATCTTGTACGGGTCGTCCTCCTTCTTCAGCGAGGCATACACGCTGCCGCGCTTGGCGAACGGGCCGAAGCGGCCGATGCCGACACTGACGTCCTCGCCCTTGTCGGTGCCGAGTGCGCGCGGCATCAGGAACAGCTCCAGGGCGTCCTCCAGCGAGATCGTGTGCATGCTCTGGCCGGGCCGCAGCGAGGCGAACTTCGGCTTGTCCTCGGCGTCCTCGGCAGTGCTGCCGATCGCCGCGTACGGCCCGAACCGGCCCAGGCGCACGCTGACCGGCTTGCCAGTCTTGGGGTCGGTGCCCAGCTCGCGCGCGCCGGTGGCCTCGGTGCGGTCGACCGACTCGGTCTTCTCGTCGACCAGCTCCTTGAACGGCCCCCAGAACTTCTCCATCAGCGGGACCCATTCCTCCTCGCCGCGCGAGACCGCGTCGAGCTCGTCCTCGAGCTTGGCGGTGAAGTCGTAGTCGACGTACTGCGTGAAATGGCTGGAGAGGAACTTCGACACCGCGCGGCCGACGTCGCTGGGGCGGAAGCTGCGGCCTCCATCTCCACGTACTTGCGGAACAGCAGGGTCTGGATGATCGAGGCGTAGGTCGAGGGGCGGCCGATGCCGTATTCCTCCAGCGCCTTGACCAGCGCCGCTTCGGTGAAGCGCGGCGGCGGCTGGGTGAAGTGCTGCTCGGCGTGGATGCGCTCCAGCGGCACGCGGTCGCCGGTCTTCATCGCCGGCAGCTTGCGGCCCTCGTCCTCGTCGTCCTTGCCCTTGCTGTCCTTGCCTTCCTCGTAGACCGCCAGGAAGCCCGGCACCACGACCGTGGTGCCCGAGGCGCGGAAGCTGTGCTGGCTGCCGGCGGCGAGGTCGACGGTGACGGTATTGAGGGTCGCGGGAATCATCTGCGAGGCGACCGCGCGCTTCCAGATCAGTTCGTAGAGGCGGCGCTCGTCGTCGGTGAGATGGCGCGCCACCTGCGCGGGCGTGCGCAGCGCGGAGGTCGGGCGCACGGCTTCGTGGGCTTCCTGCGCGTTCTTGGACTTGGTCTGGTAGGTGTTGGGTTGGTCGGGCAGCGAGGCGGTGCCGAAATCGCGCGCGATCACGTCGCGGATCTCGCCCAGCGCCTCCTGCGACAGGCTCACCGAGTCGGTACGCATGTAGCTGATCAGGCCGACCGTGCCTTCCTCGCCGATCGCCACGCCCTCGTAGAGCTTCTGCGCGACCTGCATGGTGCGGCGGGTGGTGAAGCCGAGCTTGCGCGAGGCCTCCTGCTGCAACGTGGAGGTTGTGAACGGTGGCGCCGGGCGGCGCTTGCGCTCCTTGCTGGCGACATCGGTGACGTGCAGCGCGCCCTGCGCCGCGGCCTGGATGCGCGCACGCGCGGCCTCGGCGGTGTCGCCGTCGGTCACGGTGAACTGTTCGAACTTCTGCCCGTCGAGCTTGGTCAGGCGCGCGGTGAACGCCTGCGACGGATGCGCGCACTCGGCCTCGATGCTCCAGTACTCGCGGGCGATGAAGGCTTCGATCTCCTCCTCGCGTTCGACGATCATGCGCAGCGCCGGCGACTGCACGCGCCCGGCCGAGAGCCCGCGCTGGACCTTGCGCCACAGCACCGGCGAGAGGTTGAAGCCGACCAGGTAGTCCAGCGCGCGGCGCGCCTGCTGGGCATAGACCAGGTCGCCGGCGATCGCGCGCGGATGCTGCATCGCTTCCTTGATCGCGCGCGGCGTGATCTCGGTGAACACCACGCGCTGCAGGCTGCGGTCCTCCAGCAGGCCGCGCTCCTTGAGGATCTCGGCGATGTGCCAGCTGATCGCCTCGCCCTCGCGGTCCGGGTCGGTCGCCAGGAAGATCCCCTCGGCGCCCCTGGCGGCCTTGGCGATCGCCTCGACGTGCTTCTCGTTCTTGTCGATCAGGTCGTAGCGCATCGCGAACCCGTGCGCCGGGTCGACCGCGCCCTCCTTGGGGATCAGGTCGCGCACGTGGCCGTACGAGGCCAGGACCTGGAAGTCCTTGCCGAGGTACTTGTTGATCGTCTTGGCCTTGGCGGGCGATTCGACGATGAGGAGGTTCTTGGCCATGGTCTATGCGCATCCGGGTGCGGCCGGGGGCGGGGCGCACCGCAATAATGGTGAAGATGACGACGCCCGGGGACGGGCCCCGGGCGGTCAGTTGCTTTTATAGTGGAATCACGCCGGCCCCGGCCTGTCAAGCGCGGCCGGGGTTCGGCGCGGCCGGCGCGGCCTCAGCTGCCCAGCGCGATCGCCAGCACGATGGCCGCCAGCATCAGCGCGATCAGCGCGCCGCCGATGCCCAGCACCACCCAGGTCACCACGCCCAGCCCGGGCTGCTGCAGCTCCGGGTTCTGGGTGAAGGCCCACTTGTCGACCACCAGGGTGTCGCAGACCATGTCGTGCAGCGCCTGCTTGCGCTGGGTGAAGCCGGCCATCAGGAAGCCGATGCCCAGGATGATGCCGCTGAGGATGGTGGCGAAGTAGCGGCCGATGCCGCGCGCCAGGCTGATCCGGCTGCCGTCGCTGCGCACGACCTTGATCCCGACCGCCATCTTGCCCAGCGTGGCCTGCATCGAGGAGGCATGGAAGCCGGCGTAGTAGGCCGCGCTGATCAGGATCGACAGCAGGTTGGCGATCAGCTGGATGGCCAGCAGCGCCCCGG
>JAFAFY010000198.1 GCA_023423235.1 Pseudomonadota bacterium | reverse complement strand
GCACGCGGCCAAGGGCCTGGAGTTCCGCTACGTCTTCATCATCGGCATGGACGACAACACGCTGCCGCACGAGTCGAGCATCGACGAGGGCCGCATCGACGAGGAACGGCGGCTGCTGTACGTGGGCATCACCCGCGCCAAGGAGCAGCTGTGGCTCAGCTATCCGCGCGAGACCCAGCGCTGGGGCGAGCGCCTGCGGCTCAAGCCCAGCCGCTTCTTCGACGAGCTGCCGGCCGCGGAGATCCAGCGCGACGGCGCCGACCCGGTGGCCGACGCGGCGCGCAAGCGCGAGCGCGCCGACCACGGCTTCGCCGCGATCAAGGCGCTGCTGGACAGCTGAGGCGATCGCGACGGGCGTATCGCGCTCGCACAGGCGATCGGCCCGCAGCAGGCTCTCGGCGTGGCCCCCCCGAACGCGCACGGGTTCGGTGCATCACCTGTTGCCGGTCATTCCCTGGTCTTCCATCCCCAGTCGGCCGCGCAGGCGGGACTGGGGCGCTGGTCCGCTTGCGTTATGCCAGGCGCGCAGCCAATGCCTCGACGGTGGCACGCAGCGCGACCAGTTCCGTCTCCAGCGCCTCCACCCGGGCTTCCAGCGCCGGATCGGCCGCGGGCGCAGTCGCGCCTGCCCCCGCCGCCACGCGGGCCGCAAGCGCGGCGACATCCACCGGCCCCGAGAGCAGGTGCGCATAGCGGTCCTCGCGCTGGCCAGGCCCGCGCGGGATGCGCGCCACCAGCGCCTTGCCTTCCAGCCGCTCCAGGTGATGGCGCAGGTCGTCGGCATCGGCAAAGGCGTGCAGACGCTCGCTGCGCGCCAGCAGCTCGTGCGCGGTCTGCACGCCGCGCAGCAACAACAGGCCCAGCAGCGCGACCTGCGGCGAGGGGATGTCGAGCGCGCCGGGCACCAGGTGTTCGTAGCGTTCGGCGCGCGAGGAAAACGACTGCCGCGCCAGGCGATGGCCTTCGAGCTGGCGCAGCGCATGCCCGGTGTCGCCGGGTGATAGCGCCATCACCGGGTCGCGCGCGGTCTTCTGGTTGGCCGCGGACTGCGCGGCGTTGACCGTCAGCGGATAGACATCCGGCGTGGTCGCCTGCTTCTCGATCAGGCAGCCGAGCACGCGCGCCTCGGCCGCGCTCAATACCGGCCAGGCGGTGTCGGGCATGGAAACGCCGGTTGCCGGAGCGGTGGTCGCGGAGTCTGTCATCGGGGAACCTGGGCAACGAAAACGGCCGCCAGCATGCCGCGCGCATCCGGCGCTGTCATGCCCGGACGGGTAGGCGTGGGTACACTCGCCGGTTCCACCATGACGACAGAGCCGCCATGCGCCTGATGCCGCCCGCTGTTTCCCTGCTCGCCGCCGCCCTGCTGCTGGCCGGCTGCCAGACCACGCCGACCGGCAGTACCGCCCGCATCGCCGCCGCGCCGGTCACGACCACCGCGCCAGCCGACACGGCGGCGCCGCGCAGCGTCGACGACAACCTCAACGCGGTGCTTTGGGTACAGCGCGCCGAGGAATACCGCGCCAACAGCCTGTCGATCTTCCGCGCCGCCACCGACCACCTCGATGCCGCGCTGGCCCAGCGGGACTGGGACGCGCTGACACCCGGCGAACGCGAGGCCGCAGGCGATGCCAGCGCACTGCCGCCGGCGGTGATCATGGACATCGACGAGACCGTGCTCGACAACTCGCCCTACCAGGCGCGGCTGGTCCACAACGGCCTGGAGTACGACGACGCCACCTGGGCGGACTGGGTCGCCGAGCAGAAGGCCAGGCCGGTGCCCGGCGTGCTCGAGTTCGCGCGCGCCGCCGAGGCCAGGGGCGTGACCATCATTTATCTCTCCAATCGCGCCCAGCACCTGCAGGAAGCCACGCTGGCCAACCTGCGCGCCGAAGGACTGCCGGTGAAGGACGACAGCGTGTTCCTGGGCCTGGGCACGCAGGTCGCGGGCTGCGAGCAGCACGGTTCGGAGAAGACCTGCCGGCGTCGCCTGGCCGGACGCCAGTACCGCATCCTGATGCAGTTCGGCGACCAGCTCGGCGATTTTGTCGAAGTCACCCGCAACACGCCGCAGGCACGCACGGCACTGCTCGACCAGTACGGCGGCTGGTTCGGCGAGCGCTGGTGGATGCTGGCCAATCCCACCTATGGCGGCTGGGAGCCGGCGCAGTTCGACAACGCCTGGCGCCAGCCGCGCGACGCACGGCGCGCCAGCAAGCGTGCGGCGCTGCAGCGGGCGGACTGACCAACCACCGGTGCACGTGACCTGGCGCCTGCTGGCCCGGTGCGGGGTGGCGGAGATCGCCGCCCGCCAGGGAGCCGGATGGCGTCGATCGCCGCACTGGCATCTGCGCCCGGGTTTGCATTCCGGCATGCCGGCACGACGTCAGCTCGACATGACGGACACGCCGATTGCCCGAGGACGCCTCGACTGCGGTCACAGCGCGGCCAGACCCCGGTTCCAGAACGGCACACCCTAGGGTCGACCCTAGGGTGTGGAATGCCTGCACCGCGCCTAGGCTCGTGGCATCGCCCCGTCCATTGCTGGTCAGGCCGGCTCCTTCCCCCGGAGGCCTCCCGCATGCCCATCGAACTGCCCGGCCTACCCCGGCTGCCGCCCCTGCCCGGCTTCGGTGGCCGCGGCATGGATGCACGCTCGGCGCTGGGTGGCTTTCCGCAGTTCCTGCAACAGGCGCCGGGCCGGATCGCGCAGCACATGTTCGGTGGCCAGCCGGGCGCAGCGGCAGGCAATGCAGGCAATGGCGCCGCTGCCGGCGGACACGCAGCCGGCGGCAACGCCGCACAGATGCCGCAGGGCATGCAGGGTGGCGCCACCACCCAGGGCAATGGCTGGACACCGCCAGTGCCGAGCGGACTGCCCGCCCCGCCTGCACTGCCGCTTCCCCCGGGCCTCGGCCGCAACCCTGCGCCCACCGCCCCGCAGACACCGCAGCTTCCGGCCGCACCCGGTACTGCCGGGCATACGCCGCAGACATCGCAGGCATCCGCGCCAGTGCCGCTGCCATCGATACCGCGCGGCTTGCCGGCACCGGCGCTTCCCGGCAGCGCCCCGGCCAGCACCACCACGCCGGGCACGCAGCCGGGCCTGGCCAACAACCTGCTGTCGCTGCCGGGGCGGGTCATCGGCGGACTGGCCGACGGCGTCCGCACCGCGTTGGGCACCAATCCGGTCGCAACCACCACGCCGGGCGCGCCTGCGCAGGCGACGCCTGGCAGTACGGTGGTCGCGCCGCTGGTGAACACGGTGCGCGCCTTGTTCACGCCGCCGCAGGCGACCCCAACCACGCAGACGGCGCAGACACTGCAGACCGCCCAGCCCCCCGCCGCGCCCGTCGCCCGGGATGCCGGTGCGCCGGCCACAACCACCGCGCAGCTCCCCGCCGGCGTGTCGGCACAGAGCGCCCAGGGAATGCCAGTGGCAACCACCGCCCAGCAGCCAGGCGCCGGCACCGTGCCAGCGACACCGCAGCAACACACAGCACCCATGCCTGCCACTGCCACGCAGGCACAGCGCGCCGACGCCGTACCTGCGCCCGCCGGCAACCCCGCGGCCGACCGCGCCGGCATCCCAATGCAGGCGCCAGCACCCGCCCAGGTCGCAGTGCCGGCGGCGCCGCAAGGCGCGACCCTTCTGGCCGCCGTACCGGTGGCCGCCGCAATCGCCCAGGCCCAGACCGGGCAGCAGGTGGCGGGCAACACCCAGATCGCCGGCAATACCCAGGCCAGCGCACCGGTGGCAGGCGAGAAGGGCGGACCCTCGCGCGCCGAACTGCCGATGGTCGGGGTCTATACCGCAGATGGCCCCGGGCTGCGGCGGCGCGAACGCATGAAGGTCGGCGCCCAGCAGCTCGGCGAATGGCTGGTGGCGTTCGCACAGGGTCGGCCGCATCTCGTGAGGCCGCACGACGACACGCCCAACGAGATCACCCGCGCGTTCCAGTGGCTGTTCTGGACACTGGCGATCGTCGCCTATGGCTGTCTGGGACTGGTCCTGGTCAGCTTCCTGCTGAGCTTCGGTGACATCCCGGCGGCGCCGGCGATGCGCCGCTGGACCGGTGAGTTCGCGCTGGCCGGCCTGGTCGCCGCGGTGGGTGCGTGGTGGC
>JAFAFY010000195.1 GCA_023423235.1 Pseudomonadota bacterium | reverse complement strand
GGTCTAGGGTCGTCGTCCATCGGGAATTGGCAGCGCGTCCGGGGCGCGGTCCGGACTATAGCAGGGGCCGTGGATGACAGGGGGGCGGATGCCGCCGCACTGGCCGGAACTGTCATCCAGCCGTCATAATTCGCGCCCCATGCAAGCGTCCGGCTCCCGTGCCGGCGCGCAATCGAGGCGGCGGCATGTTCTCCCTGCAAACGATGTTCGGACAAGGCAACCAGTTCTACACCCTGCTGGAGGACGCGGCCGTGGCCGCCCACGACAGTGCCAGGGCGCTTCACGCCATGCTGCGCGATGCCGACAGGCAGCCCGCGCTCGATGCCTTCAAGCTGGCCCGCCTGCGCGAGCGCGAGGCCTCCGACAAGATCAGCCAGGCGCTGGTGGACAGCTTCATCACCCCGATCGAGCGCGAGGATATCGAGGCGCTGGGCTCGGCGCTGTACAAGATCCCCAAGCAGATCGAGAAGTTCGCCGACCGCTACGCGCTGGCCACCCAGCACCTGGAGCACATCGACTTCGCGCCGCGCGCGGCGATGCTCGAGCAGGCTTCGGCGGTGGTGGTGAAGATGGTCCGGCAGATCAGGACCATGAAGCTCGAGCCGATGAAGGCACTCAACGACGAGTTGCGCGCGCTGGAGAACGAGGCCGACCGGCTGATGCTCGAGCTCTACCGTGACATCTACTCGGGCAAGCTCGATCCGCTGCAGATGTTCCTGCTCAAGGAGTTCTTCGAGATCCTGGAGAAGGCCATCGACCGCTGCCGCGAGGCGGGCGTGGTGGCATTCGAGATCGTACTCAAGAACTCCTGACGGGCTGCCGGATCATGCTGACCCTCGTGTTGATCGTGGTCCTGACCGCGCTGGTGTTCGAGTACATCAACGGCTTCCACGACACCGCCAACTCCATCGCCACGGTGGTCGCCACCAAGGTGCTCTCGCCGATGCAGGCGGTGGGCCTGGCGGCGTCGATGAACCTGATCGGTGCGCTGATGGGGACCGCGGTTGCCAAGACCATCTCCTCCGGGCTGATCGACGCCGGGGTCATCGACGTCGGCTCGCAGCTGATCCTGTGCGCGCTGCTGGGCGGGATCATCTGGAACCTGATCACCTGGTGGTTCGGGCTGCCTTCGTCGTCGTCGCACGCGCTGATCGGCGGCCTGGTCGGCGCGGCGCTGGCGGCGGCGCACAACAACTGGCACGTGGTCATCTGGTCGGAACCGGCCGAGCCGGTCTGGCGCAGTGCCGGGCTGTTGTGGAAGGTCATCATCCCGATGGTCAGCTCGCCGGTGCTGGGCTTCGCCGCGGGCTTCCTGATGATGGGCGTGCTGTTCTTCGTGATCTCGATGATGGCGCGCGCCGGCGGCGTGCTGGCGCGGCTCGCGCGGCCGCGCTGGGTCAACGGCTTCTTCGGCAAGGCGCAGATCGTCAGCGCCGCGGGCATGGGCTTCGCCCACGGCATGAACGATGCGCAGAAGACCATGGGCATCGTCGCCCTGACCCTGGTCAGCGCGCAGAGCGTGGGCACGCTGGACAACCTGCCGGGCTGGCTGGCGTTCCTGCACCCCTCCGACGCCGCGCTGGCCGAGGGCGACATCGACCTGTGGATCAAGATCACCTGCGCCCTGGTGATGGCCGCCGGCACCGCGGCCGGCGGCTGGCGCATCATCAAGACCCTGGGCCACAAGCTGGTCAAGCTGCACCCGATCCACGGCTTCGCCGCGGAAACCAGCGCGGCCTCGGTGATCCTGGCGGCCTCGTCGCTGGGCATCCCGGTCTCGACCACCCACAACATTTCCTCGGCGATCATGGGCGTGGGCACCGCCAAGCGCCTGAACGCGATCAAGTGGTCGGTGGTCAACAAGATGGTGTGGGCGTGGATCCTCACCATTCCCATGTCCGGCGGCATCGCCTACGGCCTGTTCCGCACGTTCCACCACTTCGGCTGGGTGTAAGGCCTGCTGGCGGGGACGCAGCCGGCATTTGCTAGAGTCCGCCCACCCCTGCATGGAGACGCGCCCGTGTCCCGACTCGGCCTGAGCAACGTCTATCTCAAGTGCGGCCTGGTGCTGATCCTGGCCGGACTGGGCTGCGGCGCCGTGGTGTTCCTGGCCCAGCCCGCAGACATCGCCACGCGCCAGCTGCTGTTGTGGCTGGCGACCGGCGGCTTCACCAGCGGCCTGGTGCTCTATGTGATCGGCCGGGTGATCCATGCCTTGCGCGGCTTCCGGCGCGCCTGAATCCGGACGCGACGCGATGGCGGCGGGCAAGGGCGACGGAGACGGGCAGGCCGCCGCACGCAAACGCATCCTCGATGCGATCCGCGCCGTGCCCGCCGGCAGCGTCGCCGGGTACGGCCATATCGCGCGCCGCGCCGGGCTGCCGGGCCGGGCGCGGCTGGTGGCGTGGGTGCTGCGCGGGAACGACGACCCCACGCTGCCCTGGCACCGCGTGCTGCGCAGCGATGGCCGTATCGCCTTTCCGGCCGGTTCGTCCGGATTCGAGGAACAGGCGCGGCGGCTGCGCGCCGAGGGCGTCGCCCTTTGCGCTGGCCGGGTGCGGATGCCGGAAGCTGCTGCCTCGCTCGACGCCGCGCTGTGGGCGCCGCGATCCGGCTGACGTGGGATTCAACATCCTGAGTGCACCACCACGTCTTGGTGCTGGTGCGCCGGTATCATGTGCCGCACTGCCCAGGAGTCCGGATGCTCACCAACCTCTCCCCCGTTGCCAAGGCACTGCTGATCATCAACGGCGTGGTGTTCGTGCTGCAGTTGCTGACCAGCAATGCGCCGTTCTACCCGTTCATGCTGTGGCCGGTGGGTGGCGCGGACGCGGGCGGTCTGTCGTTCATGCCCTGGCAACTGCTGACCTACGGGTTCCTGCACGGCAGCCCGGCGCACCTGATCTTCAACATGCTGGCGCTGCTGCTGTTCGGGCCGCAGCTCGAATACACCTGGGGGCCGAAGCGGTTCCTGACGTTCTACCTGGTGTGCGTGGTCGGTGCCGGCCTGTGCCAGCTGGGCGTGGTGAGCTGGGCGCTGGCCCAGGGCGGGCGCCCGTATCCGACGCTGGGTGCGTCAGGCGGCGTGTTCGGCCTGCTGCTCGCCTACGGCATGCTGTTCCCCAACCAGCGGCTGATGCTGCTGTTCCCGCCGATCCCGATGCGCGCACGCACGCTGGTGATCGTCTACGGCGTGATCGAACTGGTGCTGGGCATCAGCGGCACGCGCTCGGGCGTGGCGCATTTCGCCCACCTCGGCGGCATGTTGTTCGGCTGGCTGCTGATCCAGCACTGGCGCGGGCGGCCGCCGTTCAAGCGCCGCGGTGGCGGGCACGTGCGCCGGCTGTAGGGGCAAGTAGCGGAGGCGGTTCGGGGCGGACCCGCCCGCGTCCGCGGCCTTCTGCGCGTCCACCCGCGGCGGCGTTTCGCCCGATCGCAGCTGCAGGGCGCCCGCGCCGCCGGCAAACCGGCAGTCAAGCTGCCATGGCACGGTGGGGGGGTTACCGGGGCAAGGGGTGATTCCCGGATATGCCCCTGACCCCGGCGCTCGCGGGGGTGATGGCGTTCGGGCACACATGCGCATTCCGCGTGCCACGTGCGCTGCCGCGTGGTCTGCGGATGACGCGGCAGCTGGCTGCGCGGCGTCTGGCGCGCCAAGCAGGCGGCCGCGAAGCAGGCGCCGCGCGGCCGGCCGGCGACCTGCCGCAACCGGACGCGAAGCGGGGAGCCGGGCCTGCGCCCGACCCCGCGCCACGCCACCTCAACGCCAGATGCGGACCTGGTCGTCGGCCTTGCGGGTCATACCGTCGCTGGCCTTGCAACTGAAGGTTTCCAGGAACGCGGGCTGGTTGGACAGCGGGCCGTTGGCGCGCCACTGGCCCGGCGCCTGGATGCTGGTGGCGGCGTTGCGCATGGCGGTGTCGACCGAGGCCTGCTGGCGCCACAGCTGCGCCCAGCTGCGGAAGAAGGCTTCCTTGCCCGCGGCCTGCGCCTCGGGGTTGGCCTGCACGAACGCATCCCAGGCCAGTTCCACGCCGCCGAGGTCGGCCGCGTTCTCGTCGCGGGTCTGGGCGCCGTTGACGAAAGTGCCGGCCAGGCCCGGATACGGGTAGGCGTTGTACTGCGGTACCAGACGGTCGGTGGTGGTCAGCCAGGCGGCGTCGTCGGCCGGCGTCCACCAGGTGCGGATCATCTCGGTGCGGTCCACAAGCTTGCCGTGGATGTCGACTGCGCGGCTGAGTTCGCGGCCGACCAGCGCGCCATAGGCGCCATAGTGGCCGGCGGTGTCGATGCCCATGTCGAGCACCGGTGCCTGCAGCACGGCGGCCGAGACGATCAGCCGGTTCTGCGCCAGGTCGTAGGCCAGTGCCGGCGTCTGCGGCAGCACATCCCAGCGGCGGCCGGCGTTGGGCTGGCCGATGCGCTTCATTTCTTCGCGGTGGTGCCAGGTCGAGGCGATCAGCATGTTGCTGCCGAAGCTGCCGCGGCCCATCGGCTGCACGGTGAAGTCGAGGTCGCGCTCGGGCGCGCCGATCTCGATGCGGGTGCGGGCCAGCTTGTCCTTGGCCTCGACCTTGGCGGTCTCGCTCATCCAGGCGTTGCGGTCGATGCCGCGCGCCAGTGCGTCGCGCACCTGGTGGGCGATCGCGGTTGCGCGGCCGCGGGTCGGGCCGGGCAGGTAGCGGGCGACGTACTCGCGCGAGACCATCGGCCCGGCAGCGCGGTTGATCGCACCCAGCACCAGCGTCTCGCGCTGCGGCTGTGCGGTTTCGCCGCGCAGGATGCGGCCCTGGAAATCGAACTCGGCGTCGCGGAAGCTCTTGGACAGGTAAGGCGCCATCGCATTGCCGATGTGGAAGCGCAGGTAGGCCTTCCATTGCTCTGGCTTGAGCGTGTTGACCAGGGTGTCGAGCTGGGTGAACAGCGCCGGATTGGCCATCGACACCGTTTCCGCCTGCACGCCCTGTGCCTGGAGGAAATCGGCCAGCTGCAGGCGGCGGAACTGCTTGGCAAAACCGGCAGTCTCGACCACGTTGTACTGGCTGCGCGGGTCGCGCATCTCGGCCAGCGACTGCGAGGCGCTGGCGATGCGGGTTTCCAGGTCCAGCACCAGCGCGGTGTCGGCTTCGAGACGGGCTTCGGGCGTGCCGGCGAGGGTCAGGATGTTGCGCACGTACTGGGCGTACTGGGCCATCAGTTCGCGGGTTTCCGCATCGCCGCGGGTGTAGTAGCCCGGGTCGGGCATGCCCAGGCCGCCCTGCACGAAGTAGCCCAGATAGCGTTCGAGGTTGCTCGGGTCGACCTCGGCGCCGAACTGGAACGCCACCGGGATGCCCACCTGGTGCAGCGCGGCGATCGCCGGGGCGACGTCGCGCGAGCGGCGGATGCCGTCGATGCGCGCCAGCAGCGGTGCGATCGGGCGGGCGCCATCGGCCTCCACCGCAGCTTCGTCCAGGCCGCTGGCCCAGAAGTCGCCGAGCAGCTTCTGGATGTCGTTCTGCGGCGCATTCATCGCGTCATTGAGCAGGTCGCGCTGCTGCTGCAGCGCCAGTGCCTGTAGTTCGGCGAATGCCGAGCGGGTGCCTTCGCCGGCGACGACGACGTTGGCGGCCAGCCAGTCCTTGTTGACGAAGCTGTAGAAGTCGCTGCAGGCGGTCACCGGCGGCGGCCCCTTGGGCGCGGCGGCGCGGCGACGCTGGGCGTCGGCATCGGAACTCAGGCCCACCAGCAGGGCGATCGAGGCGGCAAGCAGGGCAGGGCGGGCAAGGCTGTGGTGGATCGGCATCGAGGAATCCGTGCGTCGGGAATCGCGCAAGTCTAGCAAGCGCCGGCGCTGCGAAAGCGCAGGTCAGGGGCGCGATCGGCGTGAAACCGGACCGCGGTCGTGAAGGGGCGCATCGGCGACGGCGCGCCCGCTGCCGGGCGCCAGCCGGCAGCGCAGAAGGCGCGCGGGCCAGGCGCATCCGCGGGCGAGGAAGTCCGCGCCGGGTCAGTTGCCGCAGGCACCACGGAAAAGGGCCCGGCATTGCGGCCGGGCCCTGTCCGTCACGCCTCGCGTCGTGCGCTTACCAGATCACGACCTGGCGCTCGCCGCTGCGGACCATCGCATCGCCGTCCTTGCACTGGAAGGCGGCAGCGAAGGCCGGCAGGTTGGACGGCGCGCCGATGGCGCGGAACCCGGCCAGGGCATGCTCGTCGGTGGCCAGGCGCTTGCTGAGTTCCTCCGGAGTGAAGTTGCGGCGCCACACCGTGGCCCAGCTCAGGAAGAAGCGCTGGTCGCGGCTCAGCCCGTCGGTCATCGGGTCGGGGGTATCGCCGGCCGCCTTGCGCATGGCGTCGTAGGCGGTGGCCAGGCCGCCGAGGTCGGCGATGTTCTCGCCCAGGGTGTGGTTGCCATTGAGGTGGCGGCCGTCGGGCAGCTGGTAGTCGTTGAACTGCTGCACCAGCTTGCCGGTACGCGACTTGAAGCCGGTCATGTCGGCCTCGGTCCACCAGTTCTCCATGTTGCCGGTGGGTCCGAAGCGCGCGCCCTGGTCATCGTAGCCGTGGGTCATCTCGTGGCCGATCACCGCGCCGATGCCGCCGTAGTTCATTTCGTCGGTGGCGTCGGGATCGAAGAACGGCGGCTGCAGGATCGCGGCCGGGAACGTCAGCTGGTTGGCCAGCGGATTGTAGGAGGCGTTGACCGTCTGCGGGCGCATGCCCCATTCGCTCTTGTCGACCGGCTTGCCGATCTTGCCGATGTCCCACTTGTAGTTGAACTCGGTGGCGGCCAGCACGTTGCCCAGGTAGCTGTCGCGGCCGGTGGCAAGGCCGGTCCAGTCACGCCACTTGTCGGGGTAGCCCACGCGCGGCTCGAAGGTGTTCCACTTCTCCAGCGCCTTCTGCTTGGTCTCGGCGCTCATCCACTCCAGGTTCTCGATGCGCAGCTTCAGCGCGTCGCTGAGGTTCTTGATCAGCGCTTCCATCTTCGCCTTCGACTCGGGCGGGAACGCGACCTGCACGTAGAGCTGGCCCATGGCCTGGCCGACTTCCTCATCGACCGTGCCCAGCACCCGCTTCCAGCGCGGCTCGATCTCCTGCTGGCCGCCGAGGGTCTTGTTGTGGAACGCGTAGTTCTGCTGCGCGAACGCATCCGACAGGTACGGCGAGGCGCCGTCGACGACATGGAAGCGCAGGTAGCTCTTCCACTGCTCGACCGGCACGTCGACCAGCATCGCGTCCACTTCCTGGTGGAAGGACGGCACCGACAGCGAGAACGTCGCCGGCACCTCGATGCCCTGCGATTCGAAGAACGCCGTCCACGGGAAATTGGGCGTCAGCTTGTCGGCTTCGGTGGTGGCGATGGGGTTGTAGTACAGGCCGACGTCGCGCGAGAACTCCTCGCGCGACTTCGAGGCCTTGGCGATCCGGGTCTCGAATGCCAGCACGTCGGCGGCCTGGGCCTGGGCCTGCGCGGCCGGGATACCCGAAAGTTCCAGCACCTTGGCGATGTGGGCGACGTAGGCCTCGCGGATGCCGGCCTTGTCGGCGGCGGTGTAGTAGGTGGTGTCGGGCAGGCCAAGACCGCCCTGGCCGGTGGCGGCGATGTTGACCGAGGAATCCTTGAAGTCCGGCATCGCGCCGATGCCCCACAGGAAGCCCTGGCCCTTGGCCGCGGTTTCGCGCAACCAGGCCACGATCGAGGCGGTGTCGGTCAGCGCGTCGATGCGCTCGAGTTCGGGTTGCAGCGGGGTGATGCCCTGGGCGTTGATCCTGGCCTCGTCCATGCCGGTGGCCCAGAAGTCGCCGACCAGCTTCTCCACGCCGGTGGCGTTGGCATCGGTGGCGGCCTGCTCGGCCAGCTGGTGCTGCACGGCGGTGGAGCGCTCGTCGAGCATCTCGAACGCGCCCCAGGAGGTGCGGTCGCCCGGGATCGGGTTGGCGGCCAGCCACTTGCCGTTGACGTAGCCGGCGAAGTCGGTGCAGGCGTTGGCGGCCGTGTCCAGGTCGTCGATCAGGAAGCGGTTGAACGGCGGCAGTTTGCTCTCGTCGAGCGTCAGCGCCGGCGCGGCGTCTGCGGCCGGCGGCGTCGTGGCCGGGGCCGCGTCGGGCGCGGCGGACTTGTCGCAGGCGGACAGCGCCAGCGCGGCGGCGCAGGCCAGGAACAGGCGTTTGGGTGTAGCGGTCACGGCAGGACTCCGGAAATGGGAAATCGCCGGACGGCCAGCGCCCGGGGTGCCGTCACTTTACGCCCGGCCCCGGCACCCCGGGGGTGTCGAAGGTCATGCGTGGGATGCGCGTGGCCGCGGCGCGGCGTGCTCCCGGCCTGGCGGTGCTGGCGTGCCAGGGTGCCTGCGTCGGCAGGCAACGGCGTGCACGGCACGGCAGGTGCCGGTGCGGATGGGCGTCACCGCTGGCAGACGCATGCGTTGGCGTCAGGACGTCGGCGGCGGCTTGCCGGGCTCGGCAGGTGCGGGGTTCAGCGACCGGCTCTCGCGGCGCGGCCGTGTCAGCGGCACCGGTTTCGGACCGGGGCCGTCGGTGTTCTTGAGCAGCAGCGGAATCCCGGCACGGGTGTCGTTGCTGACGATTTCAAGCTCGAAGCGCTCGCCATCGAGCTGGCGGACCTGCTCGGCGATCGCCTCCGCCTCGTCGTCGTCCACGCCCAGCGCGCGCAGCGCGGCCGCGCCGAACGCCACCGCCGATTCGAAGGTCTCGCGGATCTGGAAATCGACGCCCGCGTTGACCAGCGCCAGCGCGTGCTCGCGGTCGAACGCGCGCGCCAGCACCCGCGCCTGCGGGAATGCGTGCCCGGCCAGTGCGACGATGCGGTCGGTGGCATCGCGGTCGTCGGTGCAGATGGCGATCGCCCGCGCGGTGGCCGCGCCGGAGGCGTGCAGCACATCGAGCCGGGTGCCGTCGCCGTAGTAGACCTTGAAGCCGAAGTCCGCGGCGCTCTGGATCATTTCGATATCGGTGTCGATGATGGTCACGTCGATGTCGCGCGCCAGCAACGACTGGCTCATCACCTGGCCGAAGCGGCCGAAACCGATGATCAGCACGCTGCCGCTCTGGCCGTCGACGTCTTCCACATCGCCGGGCCGCGCCGGCGCCGGCCGGGTCATGAAGCGCTGCATGGCCAGCACCGCCAGTGGCGTGAGCGCCATCGACAGCACCACGATCGCGGTGAGGTTGGCGTTGATCTCGGCGTCGATCAGCCCGTTGGCCGCCGCGGTGGCAAACAGCACGAACGCGAACTCGCCCCCCTGGGCCATCAGTACCGCGCGCTCGAGCGCCTCGCCGTGGGCGCTGCGGGTCGCACGCGCCACCAGGTAGATGCAGGCCGCCTTGGTCGCCATGGCCGCCAGCACGGCGGCGGCGATGAACGGCCAGTTGGCGGCCACCACCGCCAGGTCCAGCGCCATGCCCACGCCGAGGAAGAACAGCCCGAGCAGGATGCCGCGGAACGGCTCCACGTCGGCCTCGATCTGGTGGCGGAACGCGGATTCCGACAGCAGCACGCCGGCCAGGAACGCGCCCATCGCCATCGACAGCCCGCCCAGCTGCATCAGCAGCGCCGCGCCCAGCACCACCAGCAGGGCGGCGGCGGTCATCACCTCGCGCGCCTTGGCCGCGGCCAGGATCCGGAACATCGGATTGAGCAGGTAGATGCCCGCAACGATCAGCCCGGCCAGCGACGCCACACCGATGCCGACCGAGACCCAGCGCGAGGGCGCATCCGCGTCGCTTGCCGCCGCCGGCGCCAGGAACGCCAGCAGCGCCAGCAGCGGCACGATCAGCAGGTCCTCGAACAGCAGCACCGAGACGATCTTCTGGCCGCGCGGCAGGGTCAGCTCGCCGCGTTCGCCCAGCAGCTGCATCACCACGGCGGTGGAGGTCATCACGAAACCCGCCGCGCCGACGAACGCCACCGGCCAGGCGAAACCGCCCAGCCGGCCGAGCAGGGTGAGCGCAGCGATCGCGGTGAAGATCTGCAGCGTGCCCAGGCCGAAGATCTGCCGGCGCAGGCTCCACAGATGCGAGGGCCGCATCTCCAGCCCGATGACGAACAGGAACATCACCACGCCAAGTTCGGCGACATGCAGGATCGCCTGCGGGTCTGAAAACCAGCCCAGGCCGAACGGGCCGATGACCAGGCCGGCGGCGAGATAGCCCAGCACCGAGCCGAGCCCGAGCCGGCGGAAGATCGGCACCGCCACGACCGCTGCGCCGAGCAGGGCGACGACGCGGACCAACTGGTCGGTGGCCGCCATGGCGTCACTGGCCATCGGGGAGCTCCTTGATGAGGGGACAGGCGGGGGGAGGACGCCGGGGACTGTGCGGGAAGGCGTGGCCGGCATCGCGGCAGTCCGGTGATCGTAGCGCGTAAGCGCCGTGCCGAGCGCCGGTCCGCCGCCGTGGGCCGGTCTTGGATCGCGCCACGGCGGCGCGCCTGGGGAGTTGCGTCGAACGCCTCGACGCGCCCGCGGCAACGCGCCGATGACTGTCTGGCCGCTGTCGCGCCGGCGCCGGCGACTGGAGCGCCGTGCCGCGATGGCGTAGACTGCGTCCCGTTCTGCAACACGGCTGCCCCCGTCCAGCGCGCCACGCGCCGGCGGCTACGATCCTGGTACGCCTTCCGCACTGGCCGGTCTCCGACCCGCGCGGACTTATTCCGCACGTCTTTCGTCGCGCAGACACGGCCCGGAGCATCCGGCAGCCGTCAAATCCCTTGCCCGCAGCGCGGTTCTGGATAGCTCCGGGCAAGACTTCCCCCCGTTCCTCCGGGTCCGCGGCGCTTGCGCGCGTGGCCCGCCGGCGCCGTGCGGAAGCGCAAGGAGTTCCACAGATGACGCTTGAAACCAACGCCTCCGAGCCGTCCTTCGAGACCCTCGGACTGTCGCCCGCATTGCTGCGCGCGCTCGCCGAAACCGGCTACACCACGCCCACGCCGATCCAGGCCGAGGCGATCCCGCTGGCGCTTGCCGGCCACGACCTGCTGGGCGGCGCCCAGACCGGCACCGGCAAGACCGCCGCGTTCGGCCTGCCGCTGCTGCAGCGGCTGTCGAAGGAAACCCCGGCCAAGGGCCCGCGCAAGCCGCGCGCGCTGATCCTGGTGCCCACCCGCGAGCTGGCGGTGCAGGTCTCCGACAACCTCAAGGCCTACGGCAAGTACCTGCGCCTGAACGTCACCACCATCTTCGGCGGTGCCGGCATGCAGCCGCAGGTCGACAACCTGCGCCGCGGCGTCGACATCCTGGTCGCCTGCCCGGGCCGCCTGCTCGACCACATGGAATCGGGCCACGCCAAGCTCGACGCGGTCGAGGTGCTGGTGCTCGACGAGGCCGACCGCATGCTCGACATGGGCTTCCTGCCGCAGATGAAGCGCATCCTCGCGCGCGTGCCCAAGCAGCGGCAGACGCTGCTGTTCTCGGCCACGTTCGAGGCGCAGATCCGCAGCCTGGCGCTGGAGTTCATGCACGACCCCAGGCAGGTGCAGGTGGCGGCCAACAACACCATCGCCGAGACCATCGTCCACCGCGCGCATCCGGTCGACAACGCCCGCAAGCGCGACCTGCTGGTCGAACTGCTGTCCAAGCGCCACACCGACCAGGTGCTGGTGTTCGGCAAGACCAAGCACGGCTGCAACCGGCTGGCCGAACAGCTGGCCGAGTCGGGCCTGCCGTCGGTCGCGATCCACGGCAACAAGAGCCAGGCCCAGCGGCAGAAGGCGCTGAACCTGTTCAAGAGCGGCAAGGCGCGCATCCTGGTCG
Source organism: Pseudomonadota bacterium (assembly GCA_023423235.1). Classification (GTDB taxonomy): domain Bacteria; phylum Pseudomonadota; class Gammaproteobacteria; order Xanthomonadales; family Xanthomonadaceae; genus Luteimonas. Next base: position 6,441 of record JAFAFY010000195.1, on the reverse strand, counting down.
CCACCGACGTAGCCGCCCGTGGCCTCGACATCCCCAACCTGCCGCTGGTGATCAACCACGACCTGCCGATGGTGGCCGAGGACTACGTGCACCGCATCGGCCGCACCGGCCGCAATGGCGCCTCGGGCGAGGCGCTGTCGCTGGTGTCGCCGGAAGAGGGCGGGCTGCTGCGGCAGATCCAGCGCATGCTCAAGGCCGACATCGCGATGGATACGGTCGAAGGCTTCGAGCCGAGCCGTCCGGTGCGCCTGGATGCGCCGATTCCGAAGAACGGTGGCGGCGGCCAGCGTCGCCAGCCGGGCGGCGGGCGCCCGGGCGCCCGCATGGGCGAGCAGAAGCCCGGCGGCGAACGTGCACCGCGCAAGCCGCGCGGCCACGGCAAGCCGGCCGACCGCAGCGCGCGCGCGCATGCCGGCCCGAAGCAGCACCGTGGCGGTGCGGCCAAGCCGCAGGGCGCACGCCGCGACACCCGCGCCTGAGTCGCCGCGTCACCACGGTGGCGCGCTGGAAATACGGAAGGGCCCGCAATGCCGGCCCTTCCGCGTTGTTGCCGCGTGAGGAACTGTCCCCCGGCGTCGAGGGACCGTACCGGTCAGGCCGCCGGTGCCTCGGCATCCACCTCCGGCGCGGGCTGCGGCCTGGCCTGCACCGCGGCGATCCAGGCATCGATCTTCGCCTCCAGCACCGCCAGCGGCACCGAGCCGTCCTTGAGCACCTCGGCGTGGAACTCGCGGATGTCGAAGCGCTCGCCCAGCGCGGTTTCCGCGCGCGCGCGGAGTTCCTTGATCTTCAGCTCGCCGATCTTGTAGGCCAGCGCCTGCCCCGGCCAGGCGATGTAGCGCTCGGCCTCGGCGATGGCGTCGGGCTCGCTGACCGAGGAGTTCTCGAACATGTAATCGAGCACCTGCTGGCGGCTCCAGCCCTTGCTGTGCAGGCCGGTGTCGACCACCAGCCGCACCGCGCGCCACAGTTCGCCCTGCAGGCGGCCGAACCAGCTGTAGGGGTCGGTGTAGAGCCCCAGGTCCTTGCCCAGGCCCTCGGCGTACAGGCCCCAGCCCTCGATGTAGGCGGTCTCGCCGCCGAAGCGGCGGAAGGCCGGCAGGTCGGTGAGTTCCTGCTGCAGCGCCAGCTGGAAGTGGTGACCCGGGATCGCCTCGTGCAGGAACAGGTCCTCGGCGTCCCAGGTCTTGCGCGTGGGCAGGTCGAAGGTGTTGACGTAGAAGATGCCCGGGCGGCTGCCGTCCTCGCTGGGCGACATGTACGAGCCGCCGGCGGCGGACTCGGCGCGGAACGCCTCGACCGGACGGATCTCGAAGCCGGCCTTGGGGGTCAGCGAGAACAGTTCCGGCACGCGCGCCTCGACCTTGGCTTCCAGCCCGCGGTAGTGCGCCAGCAGCGCGGCCTCGGAGCGGAACTCGAAGCGGCGGTCGGTCTGCATGTGCTTGAAGAAGTCCTGCAGCGAACCCTCGAAGCCGACCTCGGCCATGACCTCGCGGATCTGCGCGTGGATGCGCGCCACCTCGTCGAGGCCGATCTGGTGGATCTGCTCGGGCGGCAGCGAGGTGGTGGTCTGCTGCCTGGCCGAGAACGCGTACCAGGCCATGCCGTCGGGCAGGGCATCGATGCCGACGCTGTCGCGCGTGCGCGGCAGGTAGTCGTTGGCGATGAAGTCGCGCTGGCGCCGGATCGCGGGATTGAGCTGCTCGCTGATCAGGCTGCGGAAGGCTGCGGTCAGGCGTTCGCGCTCGGCGGCGGGGATGTCGTCGGGGAACAGCTTGATCGGCCCCCAGAACGGGCTGTCCTCGGGCTTGTCGGCCAGCACCGCGTCGAGCTGCGGCAGCACTTTTTCCATCACCACCCGCGGCTGCACCACGTTGGCCTCGACGCCGGCGCGCATGTTGGCGATCTCGGTGTCGATCAGTACCGGCAGGCGCGCGGCGCGCTTGAGCCAGTTGTCGTAGTCCTGCACGTTCTTGAACGGCTGCGCGGTCTGGCCCGAGCCGAGCATCACCGCGTAGGTGACGATGCTGCCCATCTGGTTGACCGGCAGCATCCACCCGGGGAACCGCTCCGATTCCAGTTCGGTGCGGCGTTCCTGCACGAAGATCCGGTAGCTCAGCAGGTCCTGGCCTTCCAGCCCGGCCTCGCCGATCTTCTCGACCTGCTCGAGCCAGCGCGTGTTGAACGCGTGGGTCTCGGCGCGGTAGTCGGCGCTGCCGAAATCCGGCAACTGGTCGTTGTAGCGCATGTCGCCCTGGAACGTCGCCAGCACCGGATTGCGCTTGAGGTTTTCCTCCCAGTAGTCGGCATACAGCGCGGTCAGGCGCGCGGCCTTGGCCGCGGCGTCTTCGGGCGCGGCCTCGGCGACCGGGGCCGCAGCCGGCGCGGCGTCGCGGTTGCAGGCGGTGAGCGCGGTCGCAGACAGGGCGAAGGCGATGGCGATGACGAGCGGACGGGTCATGCGGGGCTCCTGGGATGAAGGGGATCGATGCTGGGCCGCCGACCGGGCGCGCGGCAAGGGACGAAGGTCACGTCCCCGTGGTTGGCGCTGCGGATGCGGCGGCTGTCGCGGGCGGGTCGAAGGGGATCGTGTCCGGCGCCACCGCGCCGCCGGAGATGATGAAGCTCATCGCCTGGTCGACGGTCCAGTCGGTCGGGGTGATCTTCTCCACCGGCACGATCTCCAGGTAGCCCGAGGTCGGGTTGGGCGTGGTCGGCACGTAGACCGCGGCCAGTTCGCGCCCGGTATCGCGCTCGCGGATCACCCGGGTGACGAAGCCGACCGATTTCATCTGGCTGTGCGGAAAGTCGATCAGCACCACGCGCTGGGTGCCGTCGGGCTTGGTCTGCAGGATGTCGAGCAGCTTGCGCGCGCTGGAGTAGATGATGTTGGCCAGCGGGATGCGCTGCACCAGCGCCTCCACCCAGCCCAGCATGCGCTGGCCGACCACCCGGCGCGCCAGCCAGCCGACCACCAGGATCAGCACGATGGTGGCGACCATGGCGATCGTCGCCTGTACCGATTGCGCGTTGATCCAGCGCAGCGACGGGAACCACGCGGAGATTTGCAGTGCGGCGGGCCCGACCCAGGGCGTGCTGATGTTCGACAGCAGTACGAACACGAACTTGACGACGATCCAGGTCAGCCAGATCGGCAGCAGGGTCAGCAGGCCGGTGAGGAACAGGCGCTGCAGGCGCCCGCCCAGCGAAGGTGCGGTCATGGCGGTGGCGGGGAGGTGGGGACACGCATGATAGGCCCGGCGTGCCGCTTGCCGGGCATCGCGCTGCCGCCACGGTTCAGGGCAGGCGCACCAGGCGGAAGCCGACGTCGTCGTAGCCGCGCGCCGGGTCCAGCTCGCGGGTGCCGGTGTTGCTGCCCACGGCCACGCGCTGGCGGCAGGCCTGGGGGCAATCGCTGCGCCATTCCGAGGGCGCGCCCGCGGCGGGCGGCTGGGTCGCGCCCTGTGCAAGCGAGGCCACGACCACGCTCTGCCCGGTGCGCTCGCTGATCCAGCGGGCGTAATCGATCGCATCGTGCCAGCTGACGCAGACCACCGGATCGCCTGGCGCCTGGTCGAACCCGGGTGACTCCCAGTTGCGCGCACGTCGCAGCGCGGCGCGTCCACAGGGCGCCGGCTTGCGGCCGGTGGCATTGGCAAAGCGCGCGTACTCGGCGCGGGTGACGGGTGCGCGGGCGATGGCGAACGCCCCGGCGTCGCCGCGCACCACGCGCAAGCCGGCCGGGGCGTGGTCACCGGCGGCATCGAGCTGGGGAATGGTCATCGCGGCGCGGCGCAGGCGCGCGGTATCGCTGGCGTCCAGCCCTACCGCGTCGGCGGCGGCGAGCGCGGCGCGAGCGTCGTCGCGGTCCACCGCCGCGATCGCCTTGTCGATGCGCGCCTCCACCGCTCCGGCCACCAGGGGCCGCACCGGGCGCATGGCATCGAAGCCGCCCACGTCCAGCGGCGCGGCCTGGCGACGCACCTGCGCCAGCAGCGCCGCGGCCTCTGCGTCCTCGCCGCGTTCGATGCGCTGCACGGCGCGCCGGCCGATCGCCTCGAACAACCGCTCGGCGGTTGCCGGGATGCGCAGGTGCTCGGGATCGGCGCGCGCGGCGGCCAGCAACTGGTCCAGTGCGTTGTCGCCGGCGGGCGTGGTCAGGCGTCCCGCACGGATCTGGCGCTCGGCCTCGGCGAGGTGGCGGTCGCTGGCCGAGATCGGCGCCCGGCTCAGGTCCGGCGGGGCCGACGCAGGTACTTCGGCCGAACTCGCGCCGGCCGCCACTGTGGCCGTGCCGGGAACCGTGTCCGGGCGGGTTGCGCCTGCCTCGCGGGCGTCGCCGGATGCATCCGCATCCGCCGCGGCATCGGCCGTGGCGATGACCGGTACAGGTGTGGGCAGGGCGTCGCCGCGCGCAAGCAGCCATACACCGGTTGCCGCGACCACCAGCAGCGCCACGCAGGCCAGCACGATGCGCGCCGGACGGCCGGCGCCGGTGGCAAGTGCGTCGGTCGCGCGCGTCAGCGCCGAGGTCGGTGAACCCGCCATGGGCACCCGGTCGATCGCCTCCTGCATCTCGGCGGCATCGGCAAAGCGGCGGCCCGGCTCCTTGGCCAGCGCCCGGTCCATGAACCGCTGCCAGTGGCGCAATCTCGGCGGCAGTCGCGGGATCGGGTTCTGGGTGTGCATGATCGCCATCGCCAGCGCATCGTCGGCCTGGTAGGGCAGGCTGCCGTTGAGCATTTCCCAGGCCAGCACGCCGACGCTGTAGAGGTCGGCGCGCTTGTCGACCTGGTGCCCGCGCGCCTGTTCCGGCGCCATGTAGGCGGTGCTGCCGACGGCCAGTCCGGCCATCGTCACCCGGGTGCCGTAGCCGCGGCGCAGGGCGATGCCGAAATCGGCCAGCAGTGGCCGGTCGGCTTCGTCGAACAGCACGTTCTCGGCCTTGACGTCGCGGTGGATCACCCCGCGCACGTGCGCATAGCCCAGCGCCGACAGCAGCGCACGCAGGATTTCGCGCACGCGCGCCTCCGGCAGCGCGCCCGGTGGCGTGGTTCCGGGCGCGGGCGCCGCCGCCAGCGATCCGTCGTCGGCAGCACCTGCGGCATGGCGGACGGATGCGCGCTGGCCCAGATGCCCGTGCGGCAGGTAGGGCATCGAGTACCAGGGCAGGCCCTCGCCGGTGCGCCCGACCTCGTGGATGCTGACGATGTGCGGATGTTCCAGCCGCGCGATCGTGCGTGCCTCGTTCTCGAAGCGGCGGCGGCTGACCTCGTCGGCCAGCGCCTCGGGACGCATCACCTTGATCGCGACATCGCGGCCCAGCGAGAGCTGCGTGCCGCGGTAGACGATCGCCATGCCGCCATGCGCGACCACGCACAGCAGCCGGTAGCCGGGAATCTCCGGCAACGGCGGCGTCTGCGGACTGGCGCTGGTCTGTGGCATCGCTCCCCCTGTACGCCATACAGCATACCCACGGCTTGCACGAATGCGATGTGACGCGCTTTGCGATAGCCCAGCGCGGCAACGGTGCCCCGGCAGGGCGGGATCGCGGCGCTCTGGCATCATCGCCGCTCCGGGATGCAGGGGCGGTGCACATGGACGCGATGCGGGGCTTGCGCTGGCTGGCACTGACGCTGGCGAGCCTGCTGGTTGCGCTCGTCGGTCTGTGGCTGGCATCGCGCCTGCTCGGTGCGACGCCGGCGCAGCGCGCGGCGCTGGCGACCATGCAGGCGCCGTGGACGCCGCCCGGGCGCAATGCCTTCGATGCCGTCTGGCTGCTGCGCTGGGACGTGCCGGCCGATGCCGAGGCTGCGATCGTGGCGCAGGACATGGCGACGCTGGAGGCGGCGCCGGCACCGATCAGCGGTTTCGTCAGCGCGGCGGCGCTGTATCCGGACCTGCGTCGGGCGCGGGGCACGATGCGGGGCTGCCAGCCGCGCGAACCGGATTGCCTGGCGCAGGTACGCGCGGACCTGCCTGCGCACGCGGCGCTGGTGGACGCGAATGCGACCCTGATCGCGCGCATCCAGGCGCTGTCGCAGTACGACCATTACCGCTCGAAGCTGCCCTTGCGCCAGGATGCGCCCCTGCCTGAATTCGGCAATGCGGGTCTGTCGCTCACCGCGCATGCGGTGCACTTCGCCCAGGGCCGCCATGCACTCGCGCTCGATGGCGCCTGCCGGGACATCGCGACATGGCGGCGGCTGGGTGCGAATTCGGATTCGCTGATCGTGCGGATGCTGGGCGTCTCGCTCGCCACCCAGGGGCATGGCCGCCTGCTGGCGGACATGCTGCAGGCGTTGCCGCCCGACCAGCCGCTGCCGGCGTCCTGCGCCGCAGCGCTGTCACCGCCGCGGGTCGAGGAAGCGGACCTGTGCCAGGCGATGCGCGGCGAATTCGCGCAGGTATCGGCGTTCATGCGCACGCTGGCCGACCCGG
>JAFAFY010000109.1 GCA_023423235.1 Pseudomonadota bacterium | reverse complement strand
CGCACCAGCGGCTGGTTGCGGATGCGCTTCTCCAGCACCATGTGCCGGATCGGATGCAGGGCGTGGAAGCCCAGGTCCTGCAGTTCGGCCTTGATCCGGTTCATGCCCAGGCGCTGGGCGATCGGGGCGTAGACCTCCAGCGTCTCGCGGGCGATGCGCTCGCGCGCCGGCCCGGGCTGCGCGCCCAGGGTGCGCATGTTGTGCAGGCGGTCGGCCAGCTTGATCAGGATCACGCGCAGGTCGCGCGCCATCGCCAGCATCATCTTGCGGAAGCTCTCGGCCGCCGCCTCCTGGCGGGTGCTGAACTTGATCTTGTCGAGCTTGGTCACGCCCTCGACCAGCTCGGCCACGGTTTCGCCGAACTCCGCCGCCAGTTGCTCGCGGGTCAGCGGCGTGTCCTCGATGGTGTCGTGCAGGATCGCCGCGACCAGGGTCTCCACGTCGACCTTCTGCTCGGCCAGCACCCGCGCCACCGCCACAGGGTGGGTGATGTAGGGCTCGCCGGACTTGCGCGTCTGCCCGGCGTGCGCCGCCGCGCCCACCGCCCAGGCGCGGCGCAGCTGCGCGCGCTGGTCGTCGGGCAGGTACAGCGTGGCCTGCTCGAGGTCGAGCACGTCGTCGGGCAGCGCGTCGGTCTCGGGCGCGGCGGGCAGCGTGGTAGCGGTGTCTCCGGCGGTCATCCGCGCAGACTACGGGGCCGTCCGGGATTTGGGAACCAGCGCCGCCGGCCGCGCCTCCGCCACAACGCAACGACCCCGCCGGGGCGGGGTCGTGGATGCGCTGCTGCAGGGCGGCGCGCGTCTCTGGCGCGGCGCTGCGGCCACGCCTGGGGACGGATCAGTCGTCGCCCTTGGCCATGTCCTCGTCGGCAACGACTTCGGCCGCGGCCCATTCCAGCGCCTCGCGCTCCTTGCGCTCGCGCTCGGCCTTGTCGACGGCGTCGATGTAGGGCTGGTCGATGCGGCGCGCGGCGATCTCGCGCAGTGCCAGCACGGTCGGCTTGTCGTCGTTCTCGCTGTTGTCGAGCTGGGCGTCGACGCCGTTGGCGAGCTGGCGGGCGCGCTTGGCGGCCATCATGACCAGCTCGAAGCGGTTGTCGACGACTTCCAGGCAATCTTCTACGGTGATGCGGGCCATGCGGGCTCCCGGCGACCCTGGGGCCGCGCGAATTCAGGAAAAGGGGCCGGGCATGGTACGGCCGCCGCCCGGGCCGCGCAAGTGGCAGCCTGAATAATCAAATACTTAAGCCGTACGCGACAGGGCCGCGCGGGCGTGTTCGGCAGACACGCGCAGGGTCAATCGGCCAGCAGGGCCTCGATCAGCGCCGCATGGCGCAGGGCCTGGCGATCGCGGCGCAGGCGGCTGGCGTGGAAGATCGCGCACATCTCGTCGACGGCGGTGTCGAAGTCCTCGTTGACGATGACGTAGTCGAACTCGATGTAGTGCGACATCTCCTCGCGGGCGGCCGCCAGCCGCCGCGCCATCACTTCCTCGCTGTCCTGGCCACGCTTGCGCATGCGCTGGGCCAGCGCCTCGCGCGAGGGCGGCAGGATGAACACGCTCAGCGCCTCGGGGACCTGGTTGCGCACCTGGCGCGCGCCCTGCCAGTCGATCTCCAGCAGTACGTCCTTGCCGGCGGCGAGCTGCGGTTCCACCGACTGCCGCGCGGTGCCCTTCCAGTCGCCGTGCACCACCGCGTACTCGAAGAACTCGCCGCCGCGGATCATGCGCTGGAACTCGGCCTTGTCGACGAAGTGGTAATGCTCGGCGTGGCGTTCGCCCGGACGCGCCGCGCGCGAGGTGAACGACACCGACAGCGCGATGCCCGGATCGCGCGCCAGGCAGGCGTTGACGATGCTCGACTTGCCCGCGCCCGACGGCGCGGCAACGATGAACAGCGTGCCGCGCATGGCGCCGGGATTCGCAATTTGGGATTCGGGATTGGACACGCGGATTCCCGTCCGTCGCTCGATAGGGCGGCTATCGTACTTGCTTTCGCCAACTCCCAGCCCGACCCCAACCCGGCCCCAGCCGGGCCCCAGCCCAGCGGCGCCGGTCCCGGCTACTCGATGTTCTGCACCTGCTCGCGCACCTGGTCGATCAACACCTTCAGGTCCACGGCCGCCTGCGAGGTGCGGCGGTCCACCGACTTGGAGCCCAGCGTGTTGGCCTCGCGGTTGAATTCCTGCAGCAGGAAATCCAGCCGCCGGCCGACCGGCTCGCGCTGGCGCAGCACGCGGCGGATCTCGTCGATGTGGCTGTCGAGGCGGTCGAGTTCCTCGTCCACGTCGAGCTTCTGCAGCCACAGCACCAGTTCCTGCTCCATGCGTCCGGGTTCGACCGGCTGCGGCAGTTCGTCCAGGCGCGCCTGCAGCTTGACCCGCTGGCCGTCGCGGATCTGCGGCACCAGCGTCCTGACCTCGCCAGCGATGCGGGCGATGCCGTCGACGCGCTCCAGGATCGCCGCGACCAGCTTGCCGCCCTCGCGCTCGCGCGCTTCGACGAAGGCATCGACCACCTCGTCGAGCAATGCCAGTACCTCGGCCTGCAGCGCCGCCTGGTCGACCGCCCTGGACTGCAGCACGCCGGGGAACTGCAGCAGTTCGGCCAGGCCGGTGCGCATGTGCGGGAAGCGGTCGCCGAGGTCGTCGGCCAGTTTCGCCAGCCGCCCGAGCAGCGCTTCGTTGAGCTGCAGCTCGCCGCCGCCTTCGGCGCTGCGCAGGCGCAAGCCCAGGTCGACCTTGCCGCGCGACACCTTCGCCGCGATGCGCTCGCGCAACTGCGGCTCCAGCGCGCGCAGTTCCTCGGGCATGCGCGTGCCCAGTTCCAGGAAACGATGGTTCACGGCCCGCAGCTCGCAGCTGAGCGTGCCCCATTCGGTATTGCGCTCGCCGGCGGCGAAGGCGGTCATGCTGCGGATCATGCGGATCGGTGCCAGGAAAACCGGGCCCGGCAGTATGCCTGAAGGCCTGGCGCCATCCCCGCCGTCCACCATCGGCGTGCAGGGTGGCGCAACGCCGCCCTGCTAGAATTTCCGGCCGTATTCCGCAGTGGTTTCGTCCATGTCCGCATCCCCCCGTCCCAGCGGCCGCGCCGCCGACCAGCTGCGCGCGGTGCGCTTCGAGCGCGGCTATACCCGCCACGCCGAAGGCGCCGTCCTGGTGAGTTTCGGCGACACCCGGGTGCTGTGTACCGCCAGCGTCGAGAACAAGGTGCCCGGCTTCCTGCGCGGCAAGGGCGAGGGCTGGCTGACCGCCGAGTACGGCATGCTGCCGCGCGCCACCAACACCCGCAACGACCGCGAGGCCGCGCGCGGCAAGCAGGGCGGGCGCACGCTGGAGATCCAGCGCCTGATCGGCCGCAGCCTGCGCGCCTGCGTCGATCGCCGCGCGCTGGGCGAGCGCACCATCACCCTGGACTGCGACGTGCTGCAGGCCGACGGCGGCACCCGCACCGCCGCGATCACCGGCGCCTACGTCGCCCTGGTCGATGCGATCCGCGTGCTGCAGGCGCGCCGCGAGATCAGCCGCGACCCGGTGCACGGCGCGATCGCCGCGGTCTCTGTGGGCGTCTACCGCGGCGTGCCGGTGCTCGACCTCGACTATGCCGAGGACAGCGACTGCGACACCGACATGAATGTCGTGATGAACGATGGCGGCGGCTTCATCGAGATCCAGGGCACCGCCGAGGGCCATGCCTTCCGCCGCGCCGAGATGGCCGCGATGCTGCAACTGGCCGAGGCCGGCGTCGCCGAGCTGGTCGCCCTGCAGCGCGCGGCGCTGGCGGGATGACACGGCGCATCGCGCTGACCACGCTGCTGGTGGCCGACTACGACGCCGCCATCGCCTGGTACACGCATACGCTGGGGTTCCGCGTGCTCGAGGATCGCGCGCTGGGCGACGGCAAGCGCTGGGTCCGCATCGGCCCGGGCGCCGCCGACGAGGCCTCGCTGTTGCTGGCCCAGCCGGGCGACGACGCGCAGCGCGCGCGCGTCGGCGACCAGACCGGCGGCCGCGTGGGCCATTTCCTGCACACCGACGATTTCCACCGCGATTTCGCCGCCATGCGCGCTGCCGGGGTGGAGTTCCTCGAAGCGCCGCGCGAGGAGGCCTATGGCACCGTCGCGGTGTTCGTCGACCTGTACGGAAACCGGTGGGACCTGCTGGAGCCGGCGGCATGAGCACCCCGGTCATCAGCCCCCCGGCAGCGCGCGCACCGGACATCAGCACCCTGGTGCTGGCCAGCGGCAATGCCGGCAAGCTGGTCGAACTGCAGGCCATGCTGGCCGACCTGCCGCTGGCGATCGTGCCGCAGCGCGAACTGGGTGTGGGCGACGTCGCCGAGACCGGCACGACCTTCGTCGAGAACGCGCTGATCAAGGCCCGCCACGCCAGCGCCGCCACCGGCCTGCCGGCACTGGCCGACGACTCGGGCCTGATCGTCGATGCCCTCGGCGGCGCGCCCGGCCTCTACAGCGCGCGCTATGCCGGCAGCCCGACCGACGATGCGGCCAACAACGCCAAGCTGCTGGATGCCCTGCGCGACGTGCCGACAGACCGCCGCAGCGCGCGCTTCTACGCGGTGATCGTGCTGTTGCGCCACGCCGACGACCCGCAGCCGCTGATCGCCGAGGGCGCGTGGGAAGGCCGCATCCTGGACGCGCCGCGCGGCCACCACGGCTTCGGCTACAACCCGGTGTTCCTGGATCCGCTGCATGGCCTGACCGCCGCGGAGATGGACCCGGCGCAGAAGAACCGCCTGAGCCATCGTGCCCGGGCACTGGCGCGCCTGCGCGAGCAGTTGGCCACGGCCACCCTGTGAACGCCACGGGCCATGGCGCGCCTGGACTTGCGCCGATGCTGATCCCGCCGCCGCTGTCGCTGTACGTGCACCTGCCCTGGTGCGTGCGCAAGTGCCCGTACTGCGACTTCAACTCGCATGAGGCGCGGGCCACGCCGCCGTTCGAGGCCTATATCGACGCCCTGGTCGCCGACCTCGAGCATGACCTGCCGCTGGTCTGGGGCCGCACCGTGCACAGTGTGTTCTTCGGCGGTGGCACGCCCAGCCTGTTCCCGGCCGCGGCGATCGACCGGTTCCTGCAGGCCGCCTCGGCGCGGCTGCGCTTCGCGCCGGGGCTCGAGATCACCCTGGAGACCAACCCCGGCACCGCCGAGCACGGCCGCTTCGAGGACTACGCGCGCGCCGGGGTCAACCGCATCAGCTTCGGTATCCAGACCTTCGACGATGCCTGCCTACAGCGCCTGGGCCGGATCCACGACAGCGCCCAGGCCGAGGCCGCAGTGCGGCTGGCGCGAGAGGCCGGGTTCGACAACTTCAACCTCGATCTGATGTACGCCCTGCCGGGCCAGACCCTGGCGATGGCGGCCGGCGACGTGGCGCGCGCGATCGCGCTGGCGCCCACCCACATCTCGCACTACCAGCTCACCCTCGAACCCAACACCGTGTTCGCCGCGCGCCCGCCCGGCGACCTGCCCGACGAGGACCTGGCCTGGGACATGCAGGAGCACTGCCAGGCGCAGCTGGCCGCCGCCGGCTACGCCCAGTACGAGGTCTCGGCCTATGCGCGGCCAGGCCGCCAGTGCGCGCACAACCTCAACTACTGGCGCTTCGGCGACTACCTGGGCATCGGCGCCGGCGCGCACGGCAAGATCAGCCTGGGCAGCGAACAGACCCTGCTGCGACGCTGGAAGCACAAGCACCCCGGCGCGTGGCTGGCCGCGGCGGGCACGCCCGCTGCGATCGGCGGCGACGAGCGCATCGCCCAGGCGCGGCGGCCGTTCGAGTACATGCTCAACACCCTGCGGCTGGTGGAAGGCTTCGCCCTGGCCGATTTCGAGGTGCGTACCGGCCTGCCGCGCGCCACGATCGCCGACGCGCTGGCCATCGCGACCGCCAACGACTGGCTGCAGGTCGAAGGCGGCCACGTGCAGCCGACCGCGCTGGGTCGGCGCTTCACCAACGATGTGGTCGCACTGTTCCTCGGCGACGCGCCCGCGGCCTGACCGCCGGCCGCCTCCACGCAACCCGGCCAAGGAAACGATGGCCGCGACGCGTTGGGCGATCACCCGACGACCGCTTCCGACGCAGGTAACCGTTTTCATGGGAACGACGTCACGGAATCGCTGGCCGCCGCCCGCGCTCCGTGGTAACAATTCCCCGTTTTCCGACTCCGCCGCCGCCATGTCCGCTCTGTCCACCGCGCGCGATGTCACGCCCCCCCGCTCGCTGGCGTCCGCCGGCCTGCCGCCGCGCGTGCGCCGCGCGCTGGACGAGGTGCTGGCACTGGTCTCGGCGGAACTGGAACCGCTGCTGGCCGCAATGGTCAGCGAGTTCGAACAGGAGCTGTTCCGGCTTGCCGACCAGGCCCGCAATCCGGGCCTGGAATCGGGCTACATGCATGCGCTGCGCGCATTCCGCATCAACCGTGCCGACCTGCTGCCGCATTTCCTGCTGGCCATGGAATCCGCGCTGGCCGGGCTGCGGGTGCCCCCCGCCCCCGCGTCGGCGCCTGCCATCGCCGATACCGGCCTGGGCGGGTTCGGCGCCCTGCGTCTGGTCGAGGACGCGGTGATGGACGAGGCCACCGTGCTGCGCGAGATCGCCAGTCGCCAGGAGGGCCGCGCCAGCCTGTCGCTGCATCTGCTGGGTCAGCGCTTCGGCGTGCTCGCCGCGGCGCCGGCCTTCGACGCCGGGCACATCCCGCTCGGCCCGCAATGCCTGTGCCGGGCCATCCAGACCGCCGCCGCGGCGCTGGACATCGAACACGACGCCCGCCTGCTGCTCTACCGCATCTTCGACCGCGTGGTGATGGCGCGCTACGCGAAGATCCTGGAACAGATCGACACGACGCTGGCGGAGGCCGGGGTACTGCCGGCCCTGACCTTCGTGCCCATGCGCACCCGGGCCACGCCCCTGGAAACCGGCGCCTCCCCTCCTGCAGCCGGCGAGGCCGACGACGCGGCACGCAGGCAGACGGTGGCCGCGCGCGGACGCGGACGCGGACGCGGCAGCGCTGCGGGCGACGCGCCGCAGCGTCCGTTCACCGCCTGGAGCGGCGGCGAGAGGCCGCCGGCAGGCGGCGATAACGAGGATCACGAAGCCGCTTACCGTCGGCTGCAACACCTGATGTCGGGCCGGCGCGAACTGCTGCACAAGCTGCGGCCGCAGGGCGAGCGCCAAGGACCGCCGCCGCAGCAGCTGCCCACGCGCGATGTCACCGACGCCCTGCACCAGTTGCAGGCGCAGCCCGGCGCCATGGCCGCGCGCAGCCTGGCGGAGATCAAGCAGTCGCTGCTGGCGCAGGCGCGCCAGCGCAGCGGCGAGGCGGCGGCACTGTCGCCGCAGGACGAGGACGCGTTCGAACTGCTGTCGCTGCTTTACGGCCACCTCGAGGAGGAGATCCGCAGCGAGGCGCCCTCGGCCGCGCTGATCCGCGAACTGCAGATCCCGATGCTGCGGGTGGCGCTGCAGGACCACTCCTTCTTCACCCGGCAGCAGCATCCGGCGCGTGAACTGCTGAACACCGTGGCCGAGAGCGCGGCACGCTGGCTCGAGGAGCCGGCGATCGATCCGCGCCTGCTGTCCGCGTTGCGCGACGCGGTGGCGCACGTGCGCCAGAACTACCTCGACGACATCCAGGTCTTCACCGACAACAACACCCTGTTGCAGTCGCAGTTGCAGGCCCAGGCCCGCACCGCCGAGCTGCAGGAACGCCGCCATGTCGAGGCCGCGCGCGGCAAGGAAAAACTGGCGACCGCCAAGCTTCGCGCCGCCGAGGCGATGCAGGACCTGATCGGCGAACAGCGTCTGCCGCGTTTCTCGCGCGCGCTGCTCGACCAGGCCTGGGCCGACGTGCTGACCCTGACCCTGCTGCGCCACGGCGACACCTCGCAGGCCTGGCAGCAGCAACTGGCCGTGACCCGGCAGATCGTCGAGGCCGCGGTGCGCGAGGATGCGCCGCCGGACCCGGCGCTGCAGAGCCAGGTCGAGACCTCCCTGGGCCAGGTGGGTTACCACGGCGAGGAGGCCGGCGTGATCGCGCAGCGCCTGACCCAGCCACGCGCGGCCGACGACGACGCCGCATCGCGCACCGAACTGGCGATGAAGCTCAAGGCACGCGCGCGCCTGGGCGAGGACACCGCGGCCGCCAAGCGGCCCAGACTGCCGCCGCGCACGCCCGACGAGCAGGCGCACTACGACAACCTGCGCACCCTGCCCTTCGGCACCTGGCTGGAATTCACCATCAACCAGCAGGGCGACGTGGTGCGCCGGCGCATGTCCTGGTTCAGCCCGATCACCGACAACGTGCTGTTCGTCAACCAGCGCGGCCAGCGCATCGGCGAGCAGTCGCTCGACGCCCTGTCGCGGCTGCTGGCCTCGGGCAGCGCGCGCGTGGTCACCGCCGACCGCGGCCACCTCGTCGACCGCGCCTGGCAGGCCGCGGTCAGCGCGCTGCGCAGCTTCGCCGGCCGCGGCGAGCGCCCGATGGTGCTGCCCGCATGATCCAGGAATTCCGCCGCGCCAGGCGCCGCAAGGCGGCCGACATCATCGTGGTCACCGATGTCATGGCCGAGCGCGTCGTCGGCCGGATCGGCAACCTGTCGGAAACCGGCATGCTGCTGATCGCCACCGAACCTCTGGTCGAGGACGCGCTCTACCAGCTGAGCTTTACCCTGCCGGGCACCACGGCGACGCCGCTCGAAGTCGGCGCACACCTGCTCTGGCGCGACGACGCGGCGCTGTCGGGCAGCGTCTGGGCGGGCTTCCGCTTCATCGCCACCACCCCGGCGCTGACTGCGCAGTTGCACAGCTGGGTCAGCGCGCCCGGCGGGCATTACGAGTAGCCACCGGCCGCACGGGACTGCCGACGCCGCGGCGGCAACGGCCGGCAACCCCGGACCGCTTGCGGCAGAATGTCCGCTTCCCGTCCCGCCTGGATCGCGATGTCCCCGTCCTCCGCAACCCCGTCGCCCGCCCACCTCTATGCCGACCACCTGGCGGTGCTGGCCGAGCGCTCGCAGACCGCGCTTGCGCGCGCCGGCCTCGACCACCTGGTCGTGCCCAGCGGCACCCTGCACTACCAGGTCTTCGACGACCGCGACTATCCCTACGCGGTCAACCCGCAGTTCAAGCACTGGCTGCCGCTGACCCGCAATCCCGGCAGCTGGCTGGTGTTCACGCCGGGACAGCGGCCCAAGCTGGTGTACCTGCAGCCGCGCGACTACTGGCACGTGGTGCCCGAGGCGCCGAGCGGGTACTGGGTCGAGCACTTCGACATCGTCGTGATCCGCACGCCCGAGGAAGCCCAGCAGCACCTGCCCAGGAACGCCGCGCGCTGCGCGATCCTCGGCGAGCCGCAGAGTGCGATCGGCAAGTACGGCGCCTACCTGCCCAACAATCCGCAGGCCGTGCTGGACTACCTGGACTACCACCGCGCCTACAAGACCCCCTACGAGATCTCGATGCTGCGCGAGGCCTCGCGCCGCGGCGTGCGTGCGCACCGCGCGGCCGAACGCGCGTTCCGCGCCGGCGCCAGCGAGTTCGGCATCCACCTGGCCTACTGCCAGGCGGCCGGGCAGGACGCCAGCGAGCTGCCGTACCACAACATCGTCGCCCTCGACACGCACGCCGCCGTGCTGCACTACACCGAGTTCGACCGCCTGCCGCCCGACCCGGTGCACAGCTTCCTGATCGATGCCGGCGCCAGCCACGGCGGCTACGCCTCCGACATCACCCGCAGCCATGCCCAGGACCGCGATGGCGAGTTCCAGGCGATGATCGACGCGGTGGACCGCGCCCAGCAGGCCATGTGCGCCCAGGTCCGGGCCGGCTTCGACTACCGCCAGCTGCACCTCGACGCGCACCTGGCGCTGGCCGGCGTGCTGCGCGATTTCGGCGTGATCAGGGTGTCGCCCGAAACCGCACTGGAAACCGGCGTCAGCGCGGCATTCTTCCCGCACGGCATCGGCCACGGGATCGGCCTGCAGGTGCACGACGTCGCCGGCTTCGCCGCCTCCGACCACGGCGGCACGATCGACAAGCCCGAAGGCCATCCCTACCTGCGCCTGACCCGCATGCTGGAGCCGGGCATGGTGGTCACCATCGAGCCGGGCGTGTACTTCATCGACATGCTGCTCGAGGACCTGCGCGCCGCCGGCCACGGCGACAGCGTGGACTGGGACCGGGTCGCCGCATTCCGCCCCTATGGCGGCATCCGCATCGAGGACAACGTGGTCTGCACCGTCGATGCGCCGGTCAACCTGACGCGCGAGGCGTTCGCCGAACTCGACGGCGCGTGACCGCGAAGGTGGGCGTGCCCTGCGCGCCCGCCACCCGCCGACGTCAGCGCGAACGCTGCGCGTCGGCCATCCAGCCCTCGATCTCGTCGGCGGTGCGCGCCAGCGCCCCGGTCAGGACCTCGTGGCCGGATTTCGTCACCAGCACGTCGTCCTCGGTACGGATACCGATGCCGCGCCACCTGGCATCGACGCTGGTGTCGTCGGCCGGCACGTACAGGCCGGGCTCGATGGTGTAGACCATGCCCGGCTCGAGCAGCCGCGACTCGCCCTCGATGCGGTAGTCGCCGACGTCATGCACGTCCAGCCCGATCCAGTGCCCGGTCTTGTGCGGATAGAAGCGCTTGTAGCTGCCGTCGGCGATGAGCTTCTCCAGCCGGCCCTTGAGCAGCCCCAGCCGCAGCAGGCCCTCGGTCATGGCCGCGACCGCGGCGTTGTGCCCGGCCTCGTAGGGCACACCCGGTCGCGCCTGCGCCAGCGCGGCCTGGTAGCCGCTTTCCACCACGTCGTGCAGGGCGCGCTGCGCCGGGCTGAAGCGGCCATTGGCGGGAAAGGTGCGGGTGATGTCGGCGGCGTAGCCACGGTACTCGGCGCCGGCATCGATCAGTACTAGGTCGCCGTCGCCCGCCTGGCCGCTGTTGGCGCGGTAGTGCAGCACGCAGGCGTTGGCACCCGCGCCGACGATGCTCTCGTAGGCCGGAGACGCGTCGTGGCGGCGGAACACGTATTCGAGTTCGGCCTGTAATTCGTACTCGCGCACGCCCGGGCGCGCGGCGCGCATCGCCGCGGCATGTGCCTCGACGCTGATCCGGGCGGCGCGGCGCATCAGCTTGAGTTCGCCGGCATCCTTGAACAGGCGCATCTCGTCGAGCAGGTGGCCAAGCTCCAGGAACTCGTGCGGCGGCGAGGCGCCCAGCCGCACCTGCGCGCGCACCCGGTTGAGCCAGCCGATCAGCTTGAGGTCGAACTCGGTGTCGCGGCCGAAGTGGTAATAGACCCGCGTGCGGCCTTCGAGCAGGCCCGGCAGGATCTCGTCGAGGTCGTCGATGGGATAGGCATCGTCCATGCCATAGGCCGCAACTGCGCCCTCGGGCCCGGCGCGCGGGCCATCCCAGGCTTCGCGCTCGCGGTCGCGCTCGCGGCAGAACAGCAGGCATTCGCCATGCTTGCGGCCGGGCACCAGCACCAGCACCGCCTCGGGCTCGTCGAAGCCGGTCAGGTACCAGAGGTCGGAATCCTGCCGGTAGGGATGCTGCGTGTCGCGGCTGCGGACGCGCTCGGGCGCCGCGGGCAGCACCAGGATCGCGTCGTCGCCGGCCATGCGCATCAGCTGCCGGCGGCGCTTGGCGTAGCTGGCGGCGGTGATGCCGGTGGCGCGCGACATCGTCAGTTCAACCGGGCGCGGTGGCGCGCGCCAAGAGCGACGTCGCCGTGCAGCAGCAACGCGGCCACGCGCACGAACTCCTCGATCTCGGCCAGCGCATCCTCCTCGCCCTCGTCGCCGGCGGCATCGTCCTCGGGCATCGCCGCGGCCAGCTTGGCCAGGTCGGCCAGGGCTTCCTCGCCTTCCTCCGACAGCCGCGGGCTGGCGCCGGCGGCCAGCCCGAAGCCGCCCAGGAAGCCGCGGCACCAGTCGAACAGCGCGCCGCTGCGTGCGGCCAGCGGCTGGTCGTCATCGGGCAACAGCAGGGCGAAGCCGAAACCGCGGTCGTCGAGCTGCGCGGACGTCGCGCTGCGCAGCCGCTCGAGCGCACTGCCACGGGCGGGCGCGGGCAGCGCGTCGTCGGCCAGCACCGGGGCCAGCCAGGCGGCCGTGTCGGCGCCGCCGCCAGCCAGCCAGCCGCACAGGCCGCCATGCAGCTCGCTCGCGCCCACGCCCAGCTGCAACTGCTGGCATTGGGCCTGGACATCGGAAAAACCGGGCAGCAGATCGGCGTCGGACACGGCAACTCGCGGGCTTTGGAGACGGCGCGCAGTGTAGCAACCGGGTCTGTCGGCCCGCTGTGGAATACCGCGCCTCCGGGCCGTTGCCATCCACGCTTGTTGCCGCTGGCGCGCGGCGCCTACACTCGATCCAGCCAACGAGGCGGGGAGCCGCACCGCGTGACCGACCCGAGTCAACTGCATGTCGCCGGCGCCCTGCTGCTGGTCGGGCTGCTCGTGCTGCTGGGTGTGGTGGCCATGCGCCGGCGCGGCAGCGAGCAGCGCTACATCGCCGAGATCCACGACCGCAAGGAGCGCCTGAAGCTGGCGCTGTGGGCCACCGGCGAGCGCTACTGGGACTACGACCTCGACACCGGCCAGTTGCGCCGGCTGGTCTCCGACGGCCAGCAGCCCGCGGCGGGCGGCTGGATCGAGGACGACTCGCTGCAGGCCGCCGACCTGGTGCATCCCGACGACCAGCCCGCCGCCCACGATGCCCTGCAGCACTACCTGGCCGGCGAGGCCGGGCGCTACCAGGTGCAGTTGCGCGTCGCCGACGGCAATGGCGGCTGGCTGTGGGTGCGGGTGCGCGGGCGCGCGATCGAGCACCACGCCGACGGTCGCGTGCGCCGCATCGCCGGTACCGCGCTCAACATCACCGAGACCCGGGCCGCGGAGCGCGAGCGCCAGATCGCCGCCGAAGTGATGCGCAGCATGAGCGAGGCGGTCTCGGTGATGGACCCGGACTTCCACTTCATCTCGGTCAATCCCGCCTTCCTGCGCATGACCGGCTATACCGAGGCCGAGGTGGTCGGCCGCAGCGGCAGCATCCTCGACAGCGACCAGCACGACGCCGCGTTCTACGCCCACCTTCGCGAGCAGGCCACCCGCCACGGCCACTGGAGCGGCGAGATCTGGCAGCGGCGCAAGGACGGCGAGGAGTTCCTGTGCGCGATCGAGTCGCGCACCGTGCGCGACACCGACGGCAGCGGCACCCCGCTGCACATCATCGTGCTCAACGACATCACCCAGCAGAAGCGCGCCGAACAGGAACTGCGCTACCTGGCCAACTTCGACACCCTGACCAGCCTGCCCAACCGCTCGCTGCTGTCCGAGCGCCTGTCGCGCGCGATCATCCGCGCCCACCGCGAGGACCGGCGCATCGCGGTGCTGTTCCTCGACCTCGACCGCTTCAAGGACATCAACGACTCGCTCGGCCACGCCGCGGGCGACCGCATCCTGCGCGCCGCGGCCGTGCGCCTGCAGCAGACCGTGGGCATGCACCACACGGTGGCGCGCCTGGGCGGCGACGAGTTCACGGTGATCATCGAGGACCTGGAAGGGCCGGAGGCCGCGGACCACATCGCGCGCGAGATCATCACCGCGTTCGAGGCGCCGCTGCTGCTGGAGGACCGGCGCGAGATCGCGATCTCGCCATCGATCGGCATCAGCCTGTATCCCGACCACGCCCTGGTCCCCACCGAGCTGCTCAAGCAGGCCGACACCGCGATGTACCAGGCCAAGGCCGCCGGGCGCCGCACCTTCATGCGCTACAACGACGACATGGACGTGGCCGTGCGCCAGCGCGCGACGGTGTCCGGCGCGCTGCGCAAGGTACTGGACCGCGGCGAACTGCGGCTGGTGTTCCAGCCGCGGCTGGCGCTGTCGCCGCCGCGCATCACCGGCGTGGAGGCACTGCTGCGCTGGTCGAGTCCCGAGCACGGCGACATCCAGCCCAGCGATTTCATTCCCATTGCCGAGGAAAGCGGTCTGATTCTGGAGATCGGCGAGTGGGTACTGCGCGAGGCCTGCCTGGTGCTGCGCCGCTGGCGCCAGCATGGCCTCGAACTCGGCGTCTCGGTCAACGTCTCGGTGCTGCAGCTGCTGCGCGGGGATTTTCCCGGGGTGGTCGCGCGCATCCTCGACGACGTCGGCATTCCGCCGCACCTGCTCGAGCTGGAACTGACCGAAAGCGTGCTGATGGCCAATGCCGAGCAGGCCGCGGCCAAGCTGCAGGCCTTCCGTGCGCTCGGCGTCGCCCTGGCGATCGACGACTTCGGCACCGGCTACTCGTCGCTGGCCTACCTCAAGCGGCTGCCGTTCACCACGATCAAGGTCGACAAGGCCTTCGTCGACGGCCTGCCCGACGACCCCGAGGACGCGGCGATCGCCAGCACGGTGATCGCGATGGCGCGCTCGCTGGGCCTGAAGGTCGTCGCCGAGGGCGTGGAGACCGTGGAACAGATGCAGTTCCTGGCCGCGCGCGACTGCGACGAGATCCAGGGCTTCTGGCTCTCCCCGCCGCTCGACGCGCTGCAGTGCCTGGCGTTCATCCGCAACTGGCGCCCGGAGGCGGTGCGCCCGGATCGCCGGGCACTGGCGCCTTGACCGCCACCCACGGCCTGCCTATCGTGCGGACCATGGACCAGCCCGAAGTCATCACCCAGCTTCGCCGGCTCACGGCCCGCATCGATGCGCTGATCGAGCGCGTCCAGCAGCTCAGCGACGAGAACCGCAGCCTGCGCCAGCAGCAGGAGCACATCGTCGGCGAACGCTCGCAGTTGCTGGCCAAGAACGAGCAGGCGCGCTCGCGGGTCGAGGCGATGATCGCGCGGCTCAAGTCGCTGGAACAGCACACATGAGCCGCAGCAACGAAGCCGTCAGCGTGCGCGTGCTCGACCGCGAATACACCGTGGGCGTCTCCGCCGAGGAACGCGACAGCCTGATGGCGGCCGCGCAGCTGCTGGACCGGCAGATGCGCGAGATCCGCGGCGCCAACCGTATGGCCGCGGTCGACCGCATCGCGGTGCTGGCGGCGCTCAACCTGGCTCACGAACTGCAGCTGCTGCGCGACGAGCGCACGCAGGGCGACCGCGAGATCGGCGACACCCTGGCCGACCTGCACCGGCGCCTCGACGCGCTGATCGACACGCCGCGCTGACGCCCCGCGCTGACGCTGCACGCGCCTGCGCGTGCAGGCAACTGAATCCTCCACATCTGAATCCCCCACATCCCGGACCGACGAACGGCCTTGGCGATCGGAATGATCGGGCTATACTGCGCCTGCGTCCTCTGCCGTGTTCGACGGCGTGCAAAACATTCGCCTTGTCCCTTAACAACGACACCGGGGATGCAAGGAAACCGGGAGCGCATATCCGCCTTCGAGCGGAAAGCCCGATGGAATCCGAGCATTCCCACTTGAACCCCGGGTTCAAGGTCGTTTCGCGTGCATCGGCAACGGCGGAGGACGTATTTCCAGATCCCACGGGTCCGGATTGCCGCAGTGATGCGGCGCGCCGGGCCCGTCCGTCTTTCCCTGCCGCGTCGCCGGCACTTCCGACGACAGGCCCGGCATGACCGACCGCAACGCCCTTCGCCGCCGCCTGCGCGACCAGCGCCGCGCAACCCCCGCCAACATCCGCATCGCCGCCGCCGATGGCCTCGCCACGCAACTGCTGGCGCTGCCGAT
Organism: Pseudomonadota bacterium; assembly: GCA_023423235.1. Classification (GTDB taxonomy): domain Bacteria; phylum Pseudomonadota; class Gammaproteobacteria; order Xanthomonadales; family Xanthomonadaceae; genus Luteimonas. Next base: position 1,336 of record JAFAFY010000109.1, on the reverse strand, counting down.
GCTGCCGGCGGCCGGTTATGTCGCCGGCTACTGGGCAGGCGACGGCGAGATCGGCCTGCATGCCTTCCAGTTGCGCCTGCCACACGGGCTGGTCTATTGCCTGCCCGTGCTGCACGGCGAGACGCTGCGCTTCGCGCCTTGGCGCGCGGGCGATCCGCTGGTCACCAACCGCTACGGCATTCCCGAACCCGACATCGAACCGGCATCGGCGCTGGACGCGCGCGAGATGGCGCTGGTGGTCGCGCCGCTGGTCGGCTTCGACCGTCACGGCCAGCGGCTGGGCATGGGCGGCGGCTGGTACGATCGCAGCTTCGCGTTCCGCCAGGCCGCGCCGGCGCCGCCGCTGCTGGTCGGCGCCGCGTTCGCCAGCCAGCAGGTCGAGGCGCTCGACGTCGCGCCGTGGGACGTCGCGCTCGACGCGGTCTGCACCGAATCGGCCACCCTGCTCGTGTCCACGCCACACTGACCGCGCCGACAACCCCAGACAACCGCACTCCGACGACGGCACCCGCATGACCGCACGCAAGCGCTACTGGCTGATGAAATCCGAGCCCGACGATTTCTCGATCGACGACTTGGCCCGGGTCGGCACCGAACCCTGGACCGGCGTGCGCAACTACCAGGCGCGCAACTTCATGCGCGACGGCATGCAGGTCGGCGATGGCGTGCTGTTCTACCACTCCAACGCCGACGTGCCGGGCATCTACGGCATCGCCGAGGTCGCCAGCAGCGCCTATCCCGACCCGACCCAGTTCAAGAAGGCGTCGAAGTACTTCGACCCCAAGGCCAGCCAGGAAACCCCGCGCTGGTTCCTGGTCGATGTCGGCTTCGTGCGCAAGCTCACCGCGCCGATCCCGCTGTCGGAGATCCGCGAACACGCCGCGCAGCTGGGCGAGGAATTCGCGCTGATCCGCAAGGGCGCGCGGCTGTCGGTGCTGCCGGTCACGGCGGCGCAATGGAAACTGTTGCTGTCCCTGGAGAAGAAGTGATGAGCGAGGCCAAGCGGCTGGCGGGCGAGAAGGCGATCGACTACGTCGAGGACGGCATGATCGTCGGCGTCGGCACCGGCTCCACGGTCGCCTATTTCATCGATGCGCTGGGCAGGATCCGCCACCGCATCGCCGGCGCGGTGTCGAGCTCGGAGCAGAGCAGCGAACGCCTGCGCGCGCACGGCATCGACGTGCTCGACCTCAATGCCACCGGCCCGTTGCCGCTGTATGTCGACGGCGCCGACGAGTGCGACCCGCACAAGCGCCTGATCAAGGGCGGCGGCGCCGCGCTGACCCGCGAGAAGATCATCGCCGAGGCCAGCGAACGCTTCGTCTGCATCATCGAC
>JAFAFY010000108.1 GCA_023423235.1 Pseudomonadota bacterium | reverse complement strand
GCCAATGTGGCAAGTGTTGAAAAATTAATGTCTGTAGGAAATTCAAATATTTTAAATTGGGATAATGAAGAAGTTTTAATAAAGCATGGTTTGCTTTATAAAATGCAGGAATGGGCATACGAAGAGGAAGTACGTATTGTAAAGAATATTAGCGATGCTCAATTCGGGTATCACTTTTCTACAAAAACACATGCATATATCAATGACCAACTTTGGCAAAGAGTCCCAATTGCAAACGCGTCCAATTTATACGTTAAAATTGCCTGAAGAAGCCTTTTTTGAAGTATATGTTGGGAAAAATGCATATATTGATCTTAGAAGAAAGCAAGAGCTTGTGAAGCCAGTAATTGATCATAAGAGATCAGTGTGAATTGCTGAAAGATCTATGTGTTGAATCTAATATTAGTTTGAAATGCATTTCATTAGATTTGGAAACATGGTCTTTAAAAGTGAATCAAATTTAATTTGATGGTTTTGAGTCATGGGTGGTTTCAAAACTCCTATATTTGTGTCAGCTGAGTTGAATTTAGGTTGTGATAGAGTAGGCATTATTCATGCTGCATGGAGTGTGTAATTGCAATGAAAATATCAAAACTCTCTCTTTTACTCGCTCTTTGTCTACCTGTGGTGAGTTTTGCACAAGATCCAGATATAGCACAGTCTGAGTTAAAGCCTTTACTTGATGTTCGGATATCCATGCAGCGGATGCTTCGCTCGACTGAAGGGCGCTATTTCTTAGATTTGTATGCTGGCATATGGAATCCGCACGGGACTTTGACTGATCTGCAAGAGCCCAAACAAATTAACTTTAAAGGGACTCAAAAAGCAGATTTTATAGATCTGAATTCAGTCAATGTTGGGACTGAACAAAGTGCTGCAACAGCTTATCGTTTGGCAGGAACCTTGAATGCAAATACAGGCTCTTTTAAAGCTGAGCTGACGGAACAAACGGCACCACCATCTACTAGTTATTTACAGTTTGAGCCTGCGTTTAAAGCTGTAGATAAACCTATCTTGCTGTTTAAGTTCTATGGGGTGCAATCCGCAGACCAACCTTATGGGAAGTCTCTAAAACGCGTAGATGTGATTAATAAGTCAAATGGCACAGTACTACAGTCTTTACAAGGCTTTAATGCCTTTGGGAGTAGTATAGGATTCTTGGATGTTAATTTTGATGGATACTATGATGTTGTACTCTCAGATACATCTGATGGTCGAAAAATAGAAGATAAGCAATTTATTTATTGGATGTACAACCCTAAAACGAAGAATTTTCAGCGCTCACCACAATTGGAAAAAATTGCAGGTTTCCCAAAATTAAAAGGAGAGTTGCAGCAGATTGATTTTGGATCAGGTCAAATCTTTCGAGTCGATCAAGGATTGCTTTATCCAGTCAGTGAGTAAGTTAAATTTTTTAAAAAGCCCCATAACTTGGGGCTTTTTTTATTTATAGAATTTTCTAAAGAAGAATGTAGGCAGTTTTAAAAGAGGTATTCAGTATTTTGAATAGAAAATCAAAGTAAAAAGTGCGTTGAAAGAGAGGAGCTGAATTTCAATATGCGTGATAATTCATGTAATAAATGAGATTCTAAAAAATTGAAAAACAAAAATCTGAAATTTAAAGAAAGAAAATATGATTTACAAAAGCTTAACATTGGAAACTAAGACGTGTTTCAAAACCTGTAATTTAATACAAAGGCTCAGTATTTGGTGACGTAATTCTTGTATTGCGTTTCAAAAGACATACCTGAAAGTAGTGATTATACATTCGAGATTCTATTTAAAAATAAAATTTAATCGGCCTTTACTATTAATATAGTTGAATATTCAAATATTATTGGTTTGTTTGAAAATTATTTTGAACTATTTCACAAATATTTGGTGAAATATGTAACAGCCTATATTATTTTTAATGTTACTAAATTTAATAAAAACAATAAGATATGTTATACCAAAAAATAGGGATATGAAAAAAATCCCCAAAATTTGGGATAAAGAGAAAAATTAAATAAAAATATAAAAATTAAAAATATTTAATATATTACAACCACATAATTTAAATATTCGTAAAAAATAATATTACATGAATATTCGTGTGAATATTCCGCATTAGGTTCTTTTTTTCTCCACATGATTAAGAATGAATCAGCACCTAGGGAAAGTAAGATTAATTAGTTTTTCTTAATAAATATCCTTTGATGCACATACTAATAAATCTCATATGAGAATGGAGAAGTGAAATGTCTACATCTAAAATTTTAACCGCAGTACTATCTGCAACATTGTTCGTAGCACTTCCAGCAACATCTGCAATCGCTGGTGGTAAAAAAGAATCTAAACAATGTGGCGGTGCGCCGTGTGAAGGCGAAATCGACATCGAGTTACAGATTCTTAAAGCATGTGAGCTTTTGGTAGGTAAAGACATCAAACTCGTTGAAAACAGTTATACGGGTGCTAGTGGCTTTACAGTTACAACGAACACTCCATATACATTAAATCTATCTACGCTAAACGCGGGTTCAAGTGCAGATACTTTTGTAAAACATGAAACCACTAGTGATAAAGTATTTACAAAAATCACGACTTCAAAAGGTGGTGTGAATTATCCAATCGGTTCTACACCTGTAACTGGTATGAGCGTTGATAACTTTGCTGTATCTGTAGCTCCAAAAAATACAATTTCAGGTACTCAACGTGCTGGTACATACAAAGATACTTTATATATCAAAGTAGCTTACTAATCCAAATTTAGGGAGTTGATTCTACACAGTTAGGGTCAACTTCTTTTTATTTTTGAATTGATAATAATATTTAAATGTACTGGGGTGGGTGTATGAAAAGTTTATTCAAAGTCGTTTCATTTAGTTTAATGACTTGCTTATTGAGTCCTCAAATATTTGCAGGTATTTCAATTAGCCCTGTGCAGTTATATTTAACCGATAAATCTAAACAACGCAGTGCGACATTTACTTTGGAGTCGAAAGGGGATGATGAGACACCACGTATTTTTGAGGCTCAAGCATTTAAATGGACTCAAAATGC
>JAFAFY010000397.1 GCA_023423235.1 Pseudomonadota bacterium | reverse complement strand
ATGCCCTCGGCTTCGAACAGCGTGTGGCTGTCCTCCAGGTCGAACAGTGCGCGCGAGGAGATCGCGACGGTCAGCGTGGGAACGGTGGTATCGGCCATCGCGGAAGTATGCGCGATGCGCGCGCGGGCGCGAAGTCGTGCGCGTCGCCCGCCACGCCGGAACCAGGTCACGCCGGCCCTGACCATCGACACTGGCCGTCGCGCCCCGCTCCGACGACGCTGGCAGCCCCTGTTGTCGACAGCGAGGCCGCGATCATGCGCATCCCCTCTTTCTCCGCATTGCTGCTGCTGACGCTGCTGGCGGCAGGCACCGCCCGCGCCGTGGACCCGCAGCCCGATCCCTACGCCGAGGCACGCGCGATCATCGGCGACGTGCAACGCATCGTCGCACCGTCCGGCGTGCAGGAACAGCACAAGGTCCGCATCGGTGGCATCGACCAGTGGATCAGCGTGCGCGGCGCCGACCGCGAGAACCCGGTCCTGCTGTACCTGCACGGCGGACCGGCGGCGCCGATGATGCCGGCCGCGTGGACCTTCCAGCGCCCCTGGGAGGACTACTTCACCGTCGTGCAGTGGGACCAGCGCGCCGCCGGCCGCACCTACCGCGCCAATGACCCGGATTCCGTTGCGCCCACGATCACAATCGACCGCTACATGACCGATGCGATCGAGCTGATCGACTGGCTGCGCGACACCTACGGCAAGCGCAAGGTGGTGCTGGTGGGCCACAGCTGGGGCACCGTCATCGGCATGCGCGTGCTCCTGGAACGCCCCGACCTGCTGCATGCCTATGTCGGCATCGGCCAGAGCCTGCATCCGCAGGCCGACGAGGCCGTCGGCTACCGCTACGCGCTCGAGCGCGCCCGCGCCGAAGGCAACCGCGACGCGGTCTCCGAGCTCGAAGCGCTGGCGCCCTACCCCGGCACCGACCTGCGCAACGGCCGCGTCGACGCCCAACGCAAATGGGTCATCCACTACGGCGGCTACAGCGCCTGGCGCGAGAACCCCGACTACTACTTCCGCGCCCAGCGCCTGTCGCCGGACTACGACGCCGAAGACCGCCGCGCGATCGCCGCCGGCAGCGCACTGACGCTGGACCGCATCCTCGCCCAGTGGCAGAAAGTTGACTTCAGCGTCGTGCGCCGCGTCGAGGCCCCGGTGGTGATGCTGATGGGCCGCCACGACTACACCACCCCCTCGCAGTCGGTCGCCGACTGGCTGGCCGCCGTCGAAGCCCCGTACAAGCACGGCGTGTGGTTCGAGCAGTCGGCACATTTCGCCCCGATCGAGCAGCCGGGCCGGACGCTGATGACGCTGGTCCAACGGGTGCGGCCGCTCGCGGTGGCCGCGGGCGATGGACGCATCTTCGAGGATTGAGGCCGATCCGCCCGGCGCCGGGAGGGACGCACGGCGCCTCGCGGACGATCGGGTGTCACGCCGCGGATTTCCGGGGCAATGGGCATCCACGGACCCATGCCGCAATCCGGAGATGCTTCAGATTCGCGCGGACTGCGCGTGCTGCGACGAGGCGTTGCCGCGCGATGCCGATGCCGTCATCTGCGCCTTCGCATGCACCTTGTGCCCGCAGCTGCGCCAGCCGGGACCTTGCGGGCACATGCCCGAACTGCGGCGGCAACCTGTCCCCGCGACCCGTCCGGCCAGTCCGTCGGCTGATCGAACATCCGGTGGATCCCGGCGATCGGCGTCGATGTGCCGACGCACCGGTCACGCTCCGGATCCGCCCCCTTTCCTCAGGCGATGAACTGCTCGCTGAGGATCCGCTCCTCGAGATTGTGCTCGGGATCGAACAGCAGGGTCACGGTGCGGTCGCGCGATTCGCGGATCGAGACCTCGACCACGTCGCGGACCTCGTGCGAATCGGCGGTGGCGCTGACCGGGCGCTTGTAGGGGTCGAGCACGCGGAAGCGCACCTCGGTCTCGGCGCGCAGGATCGCCCCGCGCCAGCGCCGCGGCCGGAACGGCGCGATCGGCGTCAGCGCGATCACGCCCGAGCCCAGCGGCAGGATCGGGCCGTGGGCGGAAAAGTTGTAGGCGGTGCTGCCGGCCGCGGTCGAGACGATGACGCCATCGCCGACCAGTTCCTCCAGCCGGGTGATGCCGTTGAGATCGATGCGCAGGTGCCCGGCCTGGCGGGTCTGGCGCAGCAGCGAGACCTCGTTGTAGGCCAGCGAGCCGATGGTCGCCCCGGATTCGGTCTGCGCGGTCATCTCCAGCGGTCGCAGGGTCGCCGGCTCGGCGGCGGCGATGCGCGCGGGCAGCGCGCTTTCGTGGTGCTGGTTCATCAGGAAGCCGACCGAACCCAGCTTCATGCCGTACACCGGCAGGCCCAGATGGCCATGCCGGTGCAGGGTCTGGAGCATGAAACCATCGCCGCCCAGCGCCACCAGCACGTCGGCCGATTCCGGTGGGTGCTGGCCGTACTCGGCCACCAGCCGCTGCAGCGCGGCCTGGGCGTCGTCGGTCTGGCTGGCGAGGAAGGCGAGGCGTGGGGGCTGTTGCATCGGCGGGGTCCGCGAAAACTCCTCAGCAGCTTACCCGCAGCGCGTGGCGATGCGTATTTCCATGCGGTGCCGCGATCGGGTCGCGGCCTTGCCGGCGACCCGTGCACGCGTGTTCATGGCGCCTTTGCAGCGACCACAGGCCAGAGACGAAAGGCCAGTACCGCCTGGAGATCCGCAGCCGGTCGGCGCACCCCCGTCTCCCGCGCGCGGGAGAACGGGGATCGCGCCAGTACCGCGACCGCTGCCGGCCTCAGCCGCGCTGCACCAGCTGCGAGACGCGCTGCACCGCGACCGAGGCGGTCGGGTAGTCCAGCGCCTTCTGCGCCGCCAGCTCGTTGAGCATGGCTAGGGTGAAACGCAGGGTCTGGTCGTCGCGTTGCAGCCAGGCGTGGACCTTCTCCTCGGGCGTCGCGCCCGGCATCGCCAGCACCTGGCCGACCAGCGCACGCTGCTGCTCGCCCAGTTCCTCGCGCAGCACCCCGCGCGCCACCGCATGCCAGCGGCCGTCGACTTCCAGCGCGTCGATCTGCTCGGTCAGCCACGGCAGGTTGAGCGCCTCGCCGAGGCGGAAGTGCAGGCGCGCGACATCGATGACCTTCTCCTTGCGCTCGGCAGCCAGTTCGATGATGTCGCAGCACGGCTCCAGGTACGGCAGCGCCGAAAGCTGCTCGGCCAGGCCGGCGGGCACGCCCTTCTCGCGCCAGGCCTGCAGGCTGGCGTCATGCCGGGGCCGCTGGCTGTCGGCGATGATCTGGCGGCCATTGCGGATGGCGTGGAAGCCGTCGTGGTAGCGCTCGACAGCGCTGGTGATGTCGGGCAACGCGCCCGGGCGCGCCAGCAGCCAGCGGGTGAACGCGCGCTGCAGGGTCCAGATCACCTGCAGGGCATCGACCTGCACCGATTCGGGCACCTTGCCGTCGAGCGCATCGATCTGGCCCCACAGGGCACGCGCCTCGATGGTTTCACGACTGATTGTGAACGCCTTGGCCACCTCGCCCGGCGAGCGGCCGCTGTCCTCCTGCATGCGCAGCAGGAAGGTCGCGCCCATGCGGTTGATCATGGTGTTGGTGACGGCGGTGGCGATGATCTCGCGCTTCAGGCGGTGGTGTTCCATCACCTCGGCGTACTTCTTCTGCAGCGGCGCCGGGAAGTAGCGCTGCAGCTCGCGCGAGAGATACGGATCCTCCGGGATGTCGGAGTCGAGCATCTGGTCGAACGCGACCAGCTTGGAGTACGAGAGCAGCACTGCCAGCTCCGGCCGGGTCAGGCCCTGGCCCTTGAGCTTGCGCTCGCCGATCTCCGCGTCCGAGGGCAGGTACTCGATCTGGCGGTCGAGCAGGCCCTGCGCTTCCAGGGTGCGGATGAAGTGCTGCTTGGAGCCGAGCCGGCTCAGGCTCATGCGCTCCATCAGGCTCAGCGCCTGGTTCTGGCGGTAGTTGTCCCACAGCACCAGCGACGCGACCTCGTCTGTCATCGAGGCCAGCAGCTTGTTGCGCGCCGGCAGGGTCATCCTGCCCTCGCGCACCAGGCCGTTGAGCAGGATCTTGATGTTGACCTCGTGGTCGGAGGTGTCGACGCCGGCGGAGTTGTCGATGAAGTCGGTGTTGAGCAGCACCCCGCCCAGCGCCGCCTCGATGCGCCCGAGCTGGGTCAGGCCGAGGTTGCCGCCCTCGCCCACCACCTTGCAGCGCAGGTCGCGGCCGTCCACGCGCAGCGCGTTGTTGGCGCGGTCGCCGACATCGCTGTGCTGCTCGCTGGAACTCTTGACGTAGGTGCCGATGCCGCCGTTCCACAGCAGGTCGACCGGCGCGCGCAGGATCGCCGACATCAGCGCGTTGGGGCTGATCTCGCCGGCACTGCCGTCGATGCCCAGCGCCTTGCGCGCTTCGGCCGACAGCGGGATCGACTTGGCCGAGCGCGGCCACACGCCACCACCGCGGCTGATCAGGGACCGGTCGTAATCCTCCCAGCTCGAGCGCGGCAGCCTGAACATGCGCTCGCGCTCGGCGAACGAACGCGCGGCATCGGGCGAGGGATCGATGAAGATGTGGCGGTGGTCGAACGCGGCGACCAGGCGGATGTGCCGTGACAGCAGCATGCCGTTGCCGAACACGTCGCCGGACATGTCGCCGATGCCCACGCAGGTGAAGTCCTCGGCCTGGCAGTCATGGCCGAGCGCGCGGAAATGGCGCTTGACCGACTCCCAGGCGCCGCGCGCGGTGATGCCCATGCCCTTGTGGTCGTAGCCGACCGAGCCGCCCGAGGCGAAGGCGTCGTCGAGCCAGAAGCCGTGCTCGCGGGCGATGCCGTTGGCGGTGTCGGAGAACGTCGCCGTGCCCTTGTCGGCGGCGACCACCAGGTAGGGGTCGTTGTCGTCATGGCGGACCACCCGCGCCGGCGGCACGATCGCGCCGTCGACGATGTTGTCGGTGATGTCCAGCAGGCCGTTGATGAACAGCTTGTAGCAGGCCACGCCCTCGGCGAACTGGGCATCCCGGCTTTCGGCCGGCGTGCTGCCGCCGACCGGCGGGCGCTTGACGATGAATCCGCCCTTGGAGCCCACCGGCACGATGACCGTGTTCTTGACCATCTGCGCCTTGACCAGGCCCAGCACCTCGGTGCGGAAGTCCTCGCGGCGGTCCGACCAGCGCAGGCCGCCGCGCGCCACCGGGCCGAAGCGCAGGTGGATGCCTTCCACGCGCGGGCCGTAGACGAAGATCTCGCGGTAGGGACGCGGCTTGGGCAGGTCGGGCACGCGGGCGGAATCGAACTTGAAGGCGATGGTCTCAAGCGGCGCGCCGTCGGCGCCCTGCTGGTAGTAGCTGGTGCGCAGGGTCGCGTCGATCACGCCCAGGTAGCTGCGCAGGATGCGGTCCTCGTCCAGGCTGGAGACGCGGTCGAGCAGCGCCTTGAGCGCGCGGCGCGAGGCGTCGTACTGCGCGTTGCGGCCCTGGCGGCGCGCTTCCAGCACCGGCGCCAGCAGCGCCATCGTCGCCTCGTCATTGCCGGCCAGGGCGCGCAGCTGGCGCTCCAGCGTGGCCACGCCCGCGGCGATCCCGGCCTTGGTCTCGCTGCCGGTGTCGGGGTCGAAGCGCGCCTCGAACACCTCGACCAGCATCCGCGCCAGCAGCGGATAGCGGCCCAGCGTGTCCTCCACGTAGGCCTGCGAGAACGGCACGCCGACCTGCAGCAGGTACTTGCAGTAGCCGCGCAGCATCGCGACCTGGCGCCATTGCAGGTCCGCGCCCAGGATCAGGCGGTTGAAGCCGTCGTTCTCGGCATCGCCGCGCCAGACGCGGTCGAAGGCCTCGGTGAAGGCGGCGGACTGGACATCGACATCGACCCCGCCGGCCAGCGGCTCGACCTCGAAGTCCTGGATGTGCAGCGGCGTCTCGTCGATGACGATGCGGTGCGGATGCTCGGTGACCACCCGCAGGCCCAGGTTCTCCATCACCGGCAGCACGTCCGACAGCGCGATGTCGCTGTGGCGGCGGTAGAGCTTGAAGCGCAGCGCACGCTCGCCGGCCGCAGGCGCGGGCAGCGTGCACAGGCTCAGCGCCAGGCTGTTGTCGTGCTCGACCGCGGCCAGCTTCTCGACGTCGGTCGCCGCGACCGACGGCGAGGCCTGCTCGATGTAGGCGGTGGGCAGCATGCGGCCGATGCGATGGGCCAGCGCCAGGCCCTCGGCCTCGCCGTGGCGGCGTACCAGTTCGTCGCGCAGGTCGTCCTGCCAGTTGCGCATGATCGACGACAGCTCGGCCTCCAGCCGCGCCTCGTCGATCTCGAAGCGCTCGCCCGCGCGCGGACGCACGATCAGATTGAGCTGCGCCAGCGGCGATTCGCCCAGCAGCACGCTGGCGTCGACGTGGTCGGCATGCATCACCTGCCGCAGCAGCTGCTCGATGCGGCGGCGCACGTCGGTGTTGAAGCGGTCGCGCGGGATGTACACCAGCACCGAATAGAAGCGCCCGTAGCGGTCGCGGCGCAGGAACATGCGGCTGCGCACGCGCTCCTGCAGGCCCAGCACGCCGGTGGCCAGACGCAGCAGTTCGTCGGGGGTGGACTGGAACAGCTCGTCGCGCGGCAGGGTCTCGAGGATGTGCTTGAGCGCCTTGCCGCTGTGCCCGGTGGGCTTGAGGCCGGACGCGCTCATCACGTGCTCGAAGCGGTCGCGTACCAGCGGGATCTCCCACGGCCGCCGGGTGTAGGCGCTGGAGGTGTACAGGCCAAGGAACCGCTGCTCGCTGAGCGCGTTGCCGTCGGCGTCGTAGCGCATCACGCCGATGTAGTCCATGTAGCCGGGGCGGTGCACGCTGGAACGCGCACTGGTCTTGGTCAGGATCAGCGTGTCGATCTCGCCCGCGGCGCGCAGGTTGTGCGCGGCCAGGGTTTCGAGCGGGCGCGACTTGACCGCGCCCGGCGTGCGCAGCAGGCCCAGGCCGCTGCCTTCCACCGCTTCCAGCACGCCCTCGCGCCCCTTGCGGCGCACCTTGTACTCGCGGTAGCCGAACAGGGTGAAGTGGTCGTTGGCGGCCCAGCGCAGGAACTCCTGCGCCTCGCGTCGCACCGAATCGGCCACCGGCATCGGCGAGGACGCGAGATCGGCGGCGGCCTGCTGCATCTTCTCGCGCATCGTGTTCCAGTCGGCGACGATCACCCGCACGTCGTCGAGCACCTTGCGCACCACGCCTTCGATGCGGGCGTTGTCCTCGGGCGTCTGGCGGTCGATCTCCAGGTGCATCACCGACTCGAGCTCGCCCTCGCCGATCGCGGTCAGGCGGCCGCGGCCATCGCGGGTGACCGCGATCACCGGGTGCCCCAGCACGTGCACGCCGATGCCCTGCTCGGCCAGCGCCATCGTCACCGAATCCACCAGGAACGGCATGTCGTCGTTGACGATCTGCAGCACGGTATGCGGCGATTCCCAGCCGTGGGTCGCCAGCGCCGGGTTGAACAGACGCACGTTGGCGGTGCCCGGCTTGCGCTTCTCGGCGAAGGTGAACAGGTCTGCGGCCAGCGCGGCCCAGCCATCGGCGCTGTGCAGCGGCAGCTCGTCGCTGGTCATGCGCCGGTAGAAGGCCTGGGCGAAGGCTTCCGCATCCTTGTGCGCCGCCTTGCCGGCGCGCTTGCGCACCGCCTCGAACACCGGCGCCAGCAAATTGCCCGGGACCAGTCGGGTGGCTGGACGCGACTTGAGCGCCGGCGCAGCCACGGCCTTTGCGGGCGCTGCCGGCCGGGCGGGCGCCGCCTTGCCTGCGGGCCTGGCGGCGGATTTGCCTGCGGGCGCCTTGGCCCCCGGGGACTTGCCGCGGGCGTTGGCGGCGGTCTTGGCACCTGTCTGCGCCGCGCTCTTGACGCTGGCTTTGGCGCTGGGCTTGCTGCCGGTCTTGCGGGGTGTGTTCATGTCGACGAAAGGTCCGATGCAATGAGGCCCGCGTTCTCACGCGGGCCGACGGGAAAGATGGCGACGACAGGTGGCGGCAACGCGCGACGCGCATTGCGGGCGACCGGGTCGGGGACGACCGCCGCCGCGCGGCCACGGGGGCGGCGCGGAGGGCGGGAACTGCTGCAGCCTGGAACGGGTGTGCAGATCACGGTGCGATGCTTCAGCGCAGGCCGGTCTCGTTGCGGGCGATGACCAGACGCTGGATCTCCGAGGTGCCCTCGTAGATCTCGGTGATCTTGGCGTCGCGGAAGTAACGCTCGATCGGCATTTCCTTGGAATAGCCCATGCCGCCGTGGATCTGCAGCGCCTGGTGGGTGATCCACATCGCCGCTTCCGAGGCGGTGAGCTTGGCGATCGCGGCCTCGGCGCTGAAGCGTTGGCCCTGGCCCTTGAGCCAGGCCGCGCGCAGCGTCAGCAGCAACGCGGCATCGAGCTTGCAGCGCATGTCGGCGATCTTGGCCTGGGTCATCTGGAAGGCGCCGATCGGCTGGCCGAAAGCCTTGCGCTCCTTCGCATACGCGACGGTGGCATCGAGCGCGGCGCGGCCGATGCCGATCGCCTGCGAGGCGATACCGATGCGGCCGGCGTCGAGCACGCCCATGGCGATCTTGAAGCCCTGGCCCTCCTCGCCCAGCACTTCGTCGGGCTGGGCGATGTAGCCCTCGAACTCGATCTCGCAGGTGGCCGAGGCGCGGATCCCGAGCTTGGGCTCGGTCTTGCCGCGGTGGAAGCCGGCGCGCTCGCCGTCGATCAGGAACGCGGTGATGCCACGCGCGCCCTTGTCCGGGTCGGTCATCGCGAACAACACGAAATATTTGGCCACCGGGCCGGAGGTGATCCAGCTCTTCTTGCCGGTGATGACGAAACTGCCGTCGTCCTGGCGCACCGCGCGGCACTTCATCGCGGTGGCGTCGGAACCGGATTGCGGCTCGGTCAGCGCGAACGCGCCGATCTGCGAGCCATCGGCGATCGCGCGCACATAGGTCTGCTTCTGCGCCTCGCTGCCATGGGTCAGGATGCCGTTGCAGAACAGTGAATTGTTGACCGAGACGATGGTCGAATGCGCCGCGTCGGCGGCCGCGATCTCGATCATCGCCAGCACGTAGCTGATCGGGTCCATGCCGGCGCCGCCGTACTCGTCGGGCACCTCGATGCCCATCAGGCCGTTCTCGCCCAGCAGGCGGATGTTCTCCAGCGGGAACTCGCCGGTGCGGTCGTGGTGTTCGGCACTGGGCGCGATCCGCTCCTGCGCGATGCGCCGCGCGATGTCCTGGATCATCAACTGCTCTTCGCTGAAACCGAACTCCACGGCATTGCACTCCGCAAGAAACTGAATCCCACCATTGTACCCGGATCAATCGCGCAAACCGATCGCGGGACGTTGCGCAGCGCATCACGGATCGCGCCCGTGCGTGCCTGGGAACCGCCGCGGATCCGGCCACCCGGGCATCGGATCACCCGCGCCGGAAAGCGCCCCCCATGAACCGGCAGCACGGCCGCACACCGCGCTTGCTTGACCTGCCCGCAGCACATCACCAAAATTATCTCTATATCGCGATATGGAGATATTCATGGATCTGGAAGCCTGGTCCGCCCGCCTCAAGGTCCTGGCCGATCCGACCCGGGTGCGCCTGCTGGCATTGCTGGAGGTCGAGGAGCTGACCGTAGCCGAGCTCTCGTCGATCACCCGACTGGCGCAGCCGCGCGTGTCCACGCATCTGGCCAAGCTCAAGGAGGCCGGCCTGGTGCGCGACCGCCGCGCCGGCGTCTCGGCCTACTACCGCTTCGACGATGCCGCGCTCGATCCCGCGCAGCGGGCGCTGTGGCAGGCGCTGAGCACCGGCAGCGACGATCCGCTTCTGCGCCAGGACGCCGAACGCATCGCTGCCGTGCTGGCGATGCGCGCCGCCGACCAGAACTGGGCCGACACCGTGGCCGGCGACATGGAACGCCACTACTCGCCCGGCCGCACCTGGGAGGCGCTGGCGCGCTCGGCGCTGCCGCTGCTGGAAACCGGCGACGTGCTCGACATCGCCTCGGGCGACGGCGTGCTGGCCGAACTGCTGGCCCCGCACGCGCACCGCTACGTGTGCCTGGATGCCAGCAAGCGCGTGGTCGCAGCCTCGGCCGAGCGGCTCAAGCGCTTCCGCAACGTCGAGGTGCGCGAGGGCGACATGCATGCCCTGCCCTTCGCCGACGCCAGCTTCGACCTGGTGGTGCTGATGCATGCGCTGACCTATGCCACGCGCCCGGCGCAGGCGGTCAACGAGGCCGCGCGCGTGCTGCGCCCCGGCGGCCGGCTGCTGCTCTCCAGCCTCAACCGGCATGGCCACGAGAGCGCCGTGCAGGCCTACGGCCACGCCAACCTGGGCTTCCCGGACAAGGAACTGCGCCGCTTCGTGACCCGCGCGGGCCTGGAGATCCACAGCGCCGAGACCGTGACCCGCGAGAAGCGTCCGCCGCATTTCGAGGTGATCTCGATCATCGCGAGGAAGCCGTGAGCGATGGTCCCGACCGTCGCGCGGAAACCCCGCGCGCAACCACCCGCGTGCTGCCATGGCGCGACCCGGCGCGCGTGGCCAGCCTGGAAGCGGCACTGGGCGAACGGATCCTGATCCTCGACGGCGCCATGGGCACGATGATCCAGCGCCACGAACTGCAGGAAGCCGACTATCGCGGCGAGCGCTTCGCCGACGGTTACGACGCCCTGTTCGCCGGCGACGGCCACACGCACGGCCCCGGCTGCGGCTGCGAGGGCCACGACCAGCGCGGCAACAACGACTTGCTGACCCTGACCCGGCCGCAGCTGATCCAGGACATCCACCGCGCCTACCTCGATGCCGGCGCGGACATCCTGGAGACCAACACCTTCAACTCGACCGCGGTCTCGCTGGCCGATTACCGCCTGCAGCACCTGGTGCACGAGCTCAACCGCGATGGTGCACGCCTGGCGCGCGCGGCCTGCGACGCGGTCGAGGCCATCACACCGGAGCGCCCACGCTTCGTCGCCGGCATCCTCGGCCCGACCAGCCGCACCGCGTCGATCAGCCCCGACGTCAACGACCCCGGTTTCCGCGCGGTGACCTTCGACGAGCTGGTGGCGATCTACCGCGACGCCACCGCGGGCCTGATCGACGGCGGCGCCGACCTGCTGATGGTCGAGACCGTGTTCGACACCCTCAACGCCAAGGCCGCGCTGTACGCGATCGAAAGCGTGTTCGACGACATCGGCGCGCGCCTGCCGGTGCTGATCTCCGGCACGATCACCGATGCCTCTGGCCGCACCCTGTCGGGCCAGACCGCCGAGGCATTCTGGTACTCGCTGCGGCACATGCGCCCGCTGGCGGTCGGCCTGAACTGCGCGCTCGGCGCCAAGGACCTGCGCCCGCACGTCGACACCCTGGCCCAGGTGGCCGATGCCTACGTGACCTGCCATCCCAACGCCGGCCTGCCCAATGCGTTCGGCGGCTACGACGAGACCCCCGAGGACATGGCCGCCGTGCTGCGCGAATTCGCCCAGGCCGGCCTGCTCAACATCGTCGGCGGCTGCTGCGGCACCACGCCCGCGCACATCCAGGCGATCGCCGAGGCCGTGCGCGACATCGCGCCGCGGATGCCCGCACTCGCCCGCGAGGACGCTGCGTGATCGCCCGCCACACCCGCCTGTCCGGGCTCGAACCGCTGGTCATCACCCCGGAGATCCTGTTCGTCAACGTCGGCGAGCGCACCAACGTCACCGGCTCGGCCGCGTTCCGCAAGCTGATCAAGGAGAACCGCTATCCCGAAGCAGTCGAGGTCGCGCGCCAGCAGGTGGAAGGCGGCGCGCAGATCCTCGACGTCAACATGGACGAGGGCATGCTCGATTCCGAGCAGGCCATGACCACCTTCCTCAACCTGATCGCGGCCGAGCCCGACATCGCCCGCATCCCGGTGATGGTGGACTCCTCGAAGTGGAGCGTGATCGAGGCCGGTCTGAAATGCCTGCAGGGCAAGGGCGTGGTCAATTCGATCTCGCTCAAGGAAGGCGAGGCCCAGTTCCTCGACCACGCGCGCAAGGTGCTGCGCTATGGCGCGGCGGTCGTGGTCATGGCCTTCGACGAGGTGGGCCAGGCCGACACCCGCGCGCGCAAGGTCGAGATCTGCACCCGCGCCTACCGCCTGCTGGTCGACGAGGTGGGCTTTCCGCCCGAGGACATCATCTTCGACCCCAACATCTTCGCCATCGCCACCGGCATCGAGGAACACGACAACTACGCGGTCGATTTCATCGAGGCCACGCGCGAGATCAAGGCCACCCTGCCGCACTGCCACGTCTCGGGCGGCGTGTCGAACGTCTCGTTCTCGTTCCGCGGCAACGAGGTGGTGCGCCAGGCGATCCACGCCGTGTTCCTGCTGCATGCCATCGAGGCCGGCATGGACATGGGCATCGTCAACGCCGGCGCCATGCCGATCGTCGACGACCTCGACCCCGAGCTGCGCGCCTGCGTCGAGGACGTGGTGCTCAATCGCCGGCCGGATGCCACCGAACGCCTGCTGGCGTTGGCCGAACGCTACAAGGGCAAAAAGGGCGCGGCCAAGGTCGAGAACCTGGTCTGGCGCGAAGGGCCGGTGGCCGAGCGGCTGGCGCACGCGCTGGTGCATGGCATCGACCAGTACGTGGTCGAGGACACCGAGGAGGCGCGGCTGCAGTTCGCGCGCCCGCTGGAGGTCATCGAGGGACCACTGATGCGCGGCATGAACGTGGTCGGCGACCTGTTCGGCGCCGGCAAGATGTTCCTGCCCCAGGTGGTCAAATCCGCGCGGGTGATGAAAAAGGCGGTCGCCTATCTGCTGCCCTACATCGAAGCGGAAAAAGCGCGGACTGGCGATGCAGGCAGCAACAATGGCCGCGTGCTGATGGCCACCGTCAAGGGCGACGTGCACGACATCGGCAAGAACATCGTCGGCGTCGTGCTGGCCTGCAACAACTTCGAGGTCGTCGACCTTGGCGTGATGGTGCCGGCGCAGACCATCCTGGACAAGGCGCGCGAGGTGCAGGCCGATGTGATCGGCCTGTCCGGGCTGATCACGCCGTCACTGGAGGAGATGAGCCACGTCGCCCGCGAGATGAAGCGCCAGGGCTTTGCGCTGCCGCTGCTGATCGGCGGCGCCACCACCTCGCGTGCGCATACCGCGCTGAAGATCGCCCCGCACTACGCCGCGCCGACGGTCTGGGTGAAGGACGCCTCGCGCGCGGTCGGCGTGGTGCAGTCGCTGCTCAGCCCCGAACTGCGCGGCGCCTTTGTCGCCGCCAACGATGCCGACTACGCCGAGATCCGCGAACGCCACAGGAACCGCGGCGACGCCAAGCGCCTGGTCTCGCTGGAGAAGGCCCGCGCCCAGCGCTTCGACGGCGGCTGGGACGACTACACCCCGCCCGTGCCGAAGCAGCCGGGCCTGCACGTGTTCGCGGACTACCCGCTGGCGGACCTGGTCGAGGTCATCGACTGGACGCCGTTCTTCAACGCCTGGGAACTGTTCGGCAAGTACCCGGCGATCCTCACCGACGAAGTCGTGGGCGCGCAGGCCAGCGAACTGTTCCGTGATGCGCAGGCGATGCTGAAGCGCATCGTCGAGGAAAAATGGCTGACCGCCAAGGCGTTGTTCGGGCTGTGGCCCGCGAACAGCGTGGGCGACGATGTCGAAGTGCGCCTGCCGGCGCACAGTGATTCGTCATTCGTGATTGGTGATTCGAAAAGGCAAAAGCCCGCTTCTGACGAATCACCAATCACCAATCACCAATCACGGCTCCTGCACTTCCTCCGCCAGCAGGTCGACAAACCCGTCGAGCGCCCGGACTTCTGCCTCGCCGATTTCATTGCGCCCAGGGACAGCGGCAAACAGGACTGGATCGGCGCATTCGCGGTGACCGCGGGCATCGGCATCGATCCGCATGTGGCCCGCTTCGAAGCCGCGCACGACGACTACAACGCGATCCTGCTCAAGGCCCTGGCCGACCGCCTGGCCGAGGCCCTGGCCGAACGCCTGCACCAGCGCGTGCGCCGCGAGTTCTGGGGCTACGCCGCTGACGAGACGCTGGACAACGATGCGCTGATCGCCGAGAAGTACCGCGGCATCCGCCCCGCGCCCGGCTACCCGGCCTGCCCCGAGCACAGCGAGAAGGCCACCCTGTTCGAGTTGCTCGATGCCACCGCCAACGCCGGCATGACCCTGACCGAAAGCTTCGCGATGCTGCCCACGGCTGCGGTGTCGGGCTACTACTTCAGCCACCCGCGCAGCCAGTACTTCGTCGTCGGCCGGGTGTCGAAGGAACAGGTGCAGGACTACGCCAGGCGCAAGGGCGTCCCGCTGGCGCAGGCCGAGCGCTGGCTGGCATCGAACCTGGATTACGACCCCGAGTAGGCGCCCGCGCATTCCACCTGGGCGTACCAGCATTGCAGTGCGTCCGGGGCACTGGCCGACGACGCCAGCGCAACATGCGGGCAGTTAATGTGGGTACTCAGACCAACCCGAGGAACCCACATGCGCCACGCCCTCCCGCGTCTCGTCGCCGCGCTCGCCATCACCGCCATGGCGGGCTGCGGCGGCCCGTCCGATGATGCGGCCGTGCCTGCCGCCAGCGCCGCCGGGCAATCCGCCCCGTCTCGCACGCTGATCGAGAACGCCCGCGTATTCGATGGCGAACGCGACCTGGGCGAGGTCACCCTGGTGCTGCGCGACGGCGCGATCGAGCGCATCGCCGAGGCCGGCGCCAGCGACCTGCCGGATGATGCCGAGCGCATCGACTACCGCGGCCGTTACATCGTGCCCGGCCTGGTCAACGCCCATGCCCATGTCGGCAACACCTCGGGCGCCGAGCATGGCGACCGCTTCTACACCCGCGACCATGTGGTCCGCGACCTGCGCCAGTTCCAGGCCTATGGCGTCACTACCGTGGTCGCGCTGGGCATGAACGGCCCCGCGTTCTTCGACATCCGCGACGAAGTTGCCCGCGACCCGGCCCTCGGTGCGCAGTTGCTGGGCGCGGGCGCCGGGATCGGCGCCGTCGACGGCGCGCCGCCGGCGGCGAACATGGGGCTGGCATCGGACCCGGTCGCGCGTCCGGCAGATGCCGACGCCGCGCGCGCGGCGGTCCGTGCGCAGGCCGAGGCCGGCGTCGACTTCATCAAGCTCTGGGTCGACGACCTGGGCGGCAAGGCGCCGCCGATGCCACCGGAGATCTTCA
>JAFAFY010000395.1 GCA_023423235.1 Pseudomonadota bacterium | reverse complement strand
CGGCGTGGGCGCGCGCGCTGGGGCGCCGCATCGCGCCGGCGCCCGCGGCAAGCGGGAAGTGCGGCGGCTGCGACGGGTGCGGTCCGTCGCGCTGAAGGCGCTCAATCGCCGCCGTCGCCGGCGTGCGTCGATTCCATATACGTCAGCGCGGCTTCGAACGCGGCCATCGCCTCGGCCTGCCATGTATCGGGCACCGCATCGACGAACCGGCTGCCGCCGTTGCCGAATGCCAGGCAGGCCATTGTCGGCATCGCGTCATCCCAGAGGAAATCGGTGACCAGGATGAAGTCGTCGGCATCGGGTTGACTGCACTTCGCCGCCGCGCGCAGCGGTGCCAGCAGATGGACCAGTTCGCCGTAGTTCTCCGTGGCCTGCAACAGCACGACCCGGCAACGCCCGTCGGCATCGAGCGCGATCGGCGGCGCCCCCAGCCGCGGGTCCGCGCACCATTGCGCGAACAGCGCGCCGACGCTGTCGGCGGCCGGCGTCCGCGATTCCAGGATGGCGGCAGGCAGCGGCGCGCCGGTCATCTGCTGGCCCGCAAGCCACGGCTGCCAGTCGTCGTAGGCCGCCGGCGGCGTCGGCGTGCCGGCGAGCAGTGCCGCGTGGGCGGCGGGCGACAGTGTCAGGCGGGCATAGAGCGAGGCGGGCTCGGACATGCGTTGGATTTCCGCAGGCGCGGCGGAGCGCTCAGTGGCGGCCGCGGCTCAGCGGCGAGCGTGCGGGCCGGCGCATGTCGCTGGTCGGGGTGACCTCGACCGACAGGCTGAAGGTGCGTTCGTCGCCCACCAGCAGCGCACCGACGCCGACGACCTGGCGGTTGATCTCCTTGCCGTTCTCGTCCCGGATCACCAGCACCACCGAATACTCCCAGGCGCCGCCTTCGGCGGGATGCTGGATCCTGCCCTCGACATGCAGCGCGGTGGTGGTGTCCTCGCGCTGCACGCTGTTGCGGGCCAGGACCGGCGATGTGGGCCCGCTGTCGATCTTCAGGTAGTGCTGACACGCCGGACAGCGCGCCGCGCTCTCCAGGATGACGGTCTTGCAGTGCGGGCAGGTGCGCGTGGCACCTGCCGCGCCCGGGCGACTGCTCACGGTCAGTCGCTGGACTTGTCGCTGGCGGCCTTGTCCTTGGCATTGCCGGAAGCCGGCGACTTGACCTCGCCCCAGCCGCATTCGATGTGGCCGCGGATCTTCGAGCCTGCGGCGACGGTCAGCGACCCTGCCTTGAGGTCGCCGGTGAGCACCGCCGAGTCGCGCAGTTCCACCAGCGAGGCGGACTCGATGTTGCCTTCCAGTTCGCCGGACACCAGCACCTTCTTGGCACGCACGCCGCCGTTGAGCTTGGCGCCGCTCTCGATGGTCAGGTTGCCCTGCACGTTGACGTCGCCCTTGAACTTGCCGGCGATGCGGACATCGCCGCTGCCCTCGATCTTGCCTTCGATGGTCAGGTCGGCGGCGATCACCGATTCCTTGGCGACCGGCGCGGGTGCCGGTTCGGGCGCCGCGCGCTGTGCGGGTGCCTGGGGATGCGTGACCGGGGCGAAGTCCGCCACAGCCGGCGATGGTTCGCGTGCCGGCGCGGGCGGCGGCAGGTCGTTGGCGAAACTCGGGGCGTCCTTCTTGGCGGTGCCGGACTGCGGGAAGATGGCCATGTCGCGCATTACCTCTCTTTGGGTCGGATCAGGTGTCGGTGGCGGGCGGATCGGCGCCGGGAGGCGCAGCCGGCCGTCGCTCGGGGGGCGCGACCGGATCGCCGACACTAGCATGCACCCCCGGTGTGACGACTGTGACCGCGGCAGCGGAACGGCGTCATGCCGGCGATGGCACGCTGCGCGTGCTGCCCTGCCTACATGCGGAACACGCCGTAGCGCGCCGGCTCGACCGGCGCGTTGAACGCGGCGGAGATCGCCAGTCCCAGCACCCGGCGGGTATCGGCCGGGTCGATGATCCCGTCGTCCCACAGCCGCGCGGTGGCATACCACGGGCTGCCCTGGGTTTCGTACTGCTCGCGGATCGGCGCCTTGAACGCCTCCTCGTCCTCGGCGCTCCAGTCGCCGCCCCTGGCCTCGATGCCGTCGCGACGCACCGTCGCCAGCACGCTGGCGGCCTGCTCGCCGCCCATCACACTGATGCGCGCGTTGGGCCACATCCACAGGAACCGCGCCCCGTAGGCCCTGCCGCACATGGCGTAGTTGCCGGCGCCGAAGCTGCCGCCGATGACCACGGTGAACTTGGGCACGCTGGAGCACGCGACCGCGGTGACCATCTTGGCGCCGTCGCGGGCAATGCCGGCGTTCTCGTACTTCTTTCCGACCATGAAGCCGGTGATGTTCTGCAGGAACACCAGCGGGATGCCGCGCTGGTTGCACAGCTCGATGAAATGCGTGCCCTTGAGCGCACTCTCGGAGAACAGGATGCCGTTGTTGGCGACGATGCCGACCGGGTAACCGTGGATGTGGGCGAAGCCGGTGACCAGGGTCTTGCCGTAGCGCGCCTTGAACTCCTGGAACTCGCTGCCGTCGACCATGCGCGCGATGACCTCGCGGATGTCGAACGGGCGCCGGGTGTCGCGGGGCACGATGCCGTAGAGCTCCTCGGCCGGGTAGCGCGGCTCGACCGGCGCACGCAACGCCACCGGCAGGGTCTTGCGCCGGTTGAGGCTGCCGACGATGTCGCGCGCGATCTGCAGCGCGTGGCGGTCGTCCTCGGCGAAATGGTCGGCCACGCCCGAGACGCTGGTGTGCACGTCCGCGCCGCCCAGCGCTTCGGCATCGACCACCTCGCCGGTGGCCGCCTTCACCAGCGGCGGACCGCCGAGGAAGATCGTGCCCTGTTCCCTGACGATCACCGACTCGTCGCACATCGCCGGCACGTAGGCGCCACCAGCGGTGCAGCTGCCCATCACCACGGCGATCTGCGGGATGTTCTCCGCCGACATCCGCGCCTGGTTGTAGAAGATCCGGCCGAAGTGTTCCTTGTCCGGGAACACCTCGTCCTGCAGCGGCAGGAAGGTGCCGCCGGAATCGACCAGGTACACGCAGGGCAGGCGGTTCTCGCGGGCGATCTCCTGCGCGCGCAGGTGCTTCTTGATCGTCATCGGGAAATAGGTGCCGCCCTTGACCGTGGCGTCGTTGGCCAGGATCAGCACCTCCAGGCCCTGCACGCGGCCGATCCCGGCGACGACGCCGGCGGCCGGCGCGCTGCCGTCGTACATGTCCTCGGCGGCGAGCGGCGCGATCTCCAGGAATGGCGCGCCGGGATCGAGCAGGGCGGTGATGCGGTCGCGCGCCAGCAGCTTGCCGCGCGCGGTGTGCCGGGCGCGGGCCTGTTCGCCGCCGCCATCCGCGGCACGGGCCAGGCGCGTGTGCAGTTCCGCGACCAGGCTGCGGTGGTATTCGGTGTTGTCGACGAAGTCGGGCGCGCGCGGGTCGAGTTGCGAGGTCAGGGCCGGCATCCGGAATCCAGCGGTCGGGAAAGGCGCCAAGGATACGGAAGCGCGACGTACCGCGCAGGCAGGCGCACCTGATGCCGTGATCCGCGCAGGAGGGGCATCGGTATCAGCCACGGCGGTCGACCCTCCAGGCGCGGTCGGCGCAGAGACGGACGGCAGCGCTGTCGGGGCGACGCTGCCGCGCCAAGCCCGGTGGCATGCACGGCCCGAGCGTGCAGGGGACTGGCCGCAAACGCCGCCGGGGTGGCAAGGCAGGCGGCGACCACCGCAACGCGCCACATCGCGATCTCGCCTGCGCGACGGCTGCGCGATCGTGGCGATTCAGGGCCGCATGAAGATTCAGGGCTGCATGAAAAAGGCCCGCCTTGCGGCGGGCCCGATGCAGCGATTCTTCAGAGCGGCAAGGCTCAGTTCTCGGCCTTTTCCTCTGCGCGTTCGCCGGCGCGCTCGATCGCTTCGCCAGCGCGCTGGGTGGCGCGACCGGTCGCGGCCGCGGCGTCGCGGGCAGCAGCATCGATCTTCTGACCGGCCTCGGTCGCAGCGGCGTCGATCTTCTGGCCAGCCTCGGTGGCGGCCGCGTCGGTGCGATGCGCAGCGTCGGCAGCAGCGGCATCGGCCTTGCGTGCAGCTTCCGCGGCGGCGGTCTCGGCATCGTGCACGGCGGCCGATGTGCTGGCGGCGGCGGCATCAGCGCCCTGTTCGATGGCCTGGCCGGTTTCGTGGGCAGCATCGGAAATCGCGGCGCCCGCGCTGTCGGCGGCGGCTGCGGCTTCGCTGCGCTCCTGCTCGGCGGTGGCATCGGTCTGGTTGTTGCAGGCGGCCAGGGCCAGTGCGGCGGCAATGGCGGCGGTGGTGAGCTTGATGTTCATACAACGACTCCTTGTGTGGGATCGGCTTGTGTGGGATCGGACGGAAGATGGAAGGCGGCTGGGGCCGCATTCATGGACCAAGGATGGCACGTTCCCGGCGCAAGCGGTGTGTAGGGATCGGGGGCGCCGCGTACCGCGCAATCGCGGCATCCTGCGCAGGCCTTGGCCTTGCATGTGCTGTCATGGATCGCGGCGATGACGTGCCGATGGCGGCTGCCATTCTGCGCGCCCAGACCCAAAAAGAAAGCCGCCGGTGAACCGGCGGCTTTCCAGTTTCACGCAATGGCCGAGGCCATCAGGCGAATTACGGAGCGACTTCTTCCGCAGCGTCGGCAGCGTCTTCGGCAGCCTTCTCGGCGTGCTTGGCAGCGTCGGCAGCGTGCTCGGCACCCTCGTGGGTGGTCGCGGCAGCGGCGTCGGCAGCGGCGTCGGCAGCAGCATCAGCGGCGACGGCGGCGTCGTCGGCAGCGATTTCGGCGGTCGCGGCGACGGCCGGATCGGTCGTCTCGTTCGCGGCGGTCTGTGCATCGGCAGCCGCGTCAGCAGCGCCCTGGGCCGCGCTGTCGGCCTGCTCGGCGTTGCTGCATGCAGCCAGAGCAACACCCAGAGCCAGGGCAAGCAGAGCCTTGTTGATCGTCATTGTTATCTTCCTCGTCTGAAAGTTTGGGCAACGCGCTCGTTGCGCGCCGGTGACATGATGACAAGCCGCGGACAGCTGTCAAGCGGGAGTGCGTGGAATTTCCGTAAAAAACACGTTAACCGAACTTCACGCCATTTCCACGGCAATTGCCGTCGCTTCGCCGCCACCTATGCACAATGCCGCTACGCCGCGCTTTAGGCCGCGCGCCTGGAGCGCGTGGATCAGGGTGACGATGATACGCGCACCGCTGGCGCCGATGGGATGGCCGAGCGCCAGTGCGCCCCCATTCACATTCAAACGGTCTTGGGCGATGCCCAGATCCTTCATCGGCGCCATCGCGACGATGGCGAAGGCTTCGTTGACTTCGAACAGATCGACCTCGCCCACCGTCCAGCCGGCCTTGTCGAGCACGTTGCGGATCGCCGTGACCGGGGCGGTGGTGAACCATTCGGGTTCCTGCGAATGGCGGGCATGCGCCACCACCCGCGCCAGCGGGGCGATGCCGCGCGCGGCCGCCTCGTCGGCGGAGGTCAGCACCAGGGCGGCGGCGCCGTCGGAGATGCTCGACGAGCTGGCGGCGGTCAGCAGGCCGTCCTTGCCGAAGGCTGCGCGCAAGGTCGGGATCTTGTCGACCTGGATGCGCCCCGGGGCCTCGTCGGTATCGACCACGACCTCGCCCTTGCGGGTCTTGACCGTGACCGGGACGATTTCGGCCTTGAACGCGCCACTCTCGACCGCGTGCCGGGCGCGGTTGGCGCTTTCGATCGAATAGGCGTCGAGGTCTTCGCGGGTGAAGCCGTACTTGTTGCTGGCGGCGTCGCCGAACACGCCCATCGCCTTGCCATCGTAGGGATTGGTCAGGCCGTCCCAGGCCATGTGGTCGAGCATCTCGGCGCTGCCGTAGCGGATGCCCACGCGCGAGCCGTTGAGCAGGTGCGGCGCGTTGGTCATCGATTCCATGCCACCGGCGACCACCACCTTGGCGCTGCCGGCACGGATCAGGTCGGTGGCGTACATCGCCGCCTGCATGCCCGAGCCGCAGACCTTGTTGATGGTGACGCAGCCGGCGGCATCGGCAATGCCTGCGGCACGCGCGGCCTGGCGCGCGGGAGCCTGGCCGAGGCCGGCCGGCAGCACGCAGCCGATGATGGCCTCGTCGACCTGGTTGCCGGCGATACCGGCCTGTTCCAGCGCGGCGGAGATGGCGGCTGCGCCGAGTGTGGGCGTGGGCACGCCGGTGAACTGGCCCAGCATGGAACCGATGGCGGTGCGCTTGGCGCCGACGATCACGATGTCGGTCATGGGACGGAAACTCCGGAAAGTGGGCTGCACGGAATGGACGATTATCGCACCGCCCCTGTGCGAAGTGGCAGCGGTGCCGGTCGTGCGCCCGCCTGGTGTTTTCCCCGATGGCGGGGCGGGGCGATAGCGGGTATAGAAGTGCGCAGATGCGGCACGCCCACGTCATGTGTCCTTGCGCGCAGCACCGCCCAGCACACCATCCACAGAAGGAATCGACGCGATGACCGACCCGATGCCCGGCCGCGGGGCCGCGATGCGCGCCGCGAGGCGTTCCACGCTGGCCTGCGCCCTGTCCATTGCGCTTGCCGCCTGCGGCGGTGGTTCCGGTGGCGGCCTGCTGCTGCCGCCCTTGCCGGGGATCAACCCGAATCCACCGCCGACCGTGGTGTATCCGGCGGATCCGGCCTACAGCGGCCACCTGGCCGATACCAATGCCGCGCCCGCGCATGCGGCGGGGCTGACCGGAAAGGGCGTGCGCATCGGCTTCCTCGACAGCGGCGTCAACCGCGAGCATCCGGCGCTGCGCGACCGTGTCGCCGCCAACCTCACCTACATCAACCCGGTGGGCAACAACCTGTCGGTCGACGATGTGGTCGGTCACGGCACCGCGGTGGCGCAAACCGCAGCCGGCAAGCCCTTCGGCGCCTGGCCGGGCGGCATCGCCCAGGGCGCGGAGATCGTCTCGGCGCGGATCATCAGCGACACCCCGCCGGATGACGACGGCACCGGCGCCGGCAACGAGATCGATGGCCCGCTGGGCCTGGAGCCGATCCATCGCGACCTGATGAATCGCGGCGTGAAGGTGATGAACAACTCCTGGGGCGGCCTGTACTGGAACAACCTGGGCGTGACCGCGCAGATCGCCGCCGAGTACCGGCCCTTCATCATCAACCACGGCGGGCTGGTGGTGTTCGCGTCGGGCAATTCCGGCTTCGCCAATCCATCCGATACCGCAGCGCTGCCCAGCAAGGCCGGCAGCAACGGCAGCATGCCCGCGGCCGACCTGGAACGCGGCTGGCTGACGGTCTCGGCGCTGGCGCGCGACAGCACCACCCAACTGGCGGACTATTCCAACGCCTGCGGCGTGGCGATGCGCTATTGCCTGGTCGCGCCCGGCACGGTGGTGGTCACCGGCACCGACAACAAGCCCAATGCGCCGGAGTACTACCGCTATTCGGGTACCTCGCTGGCCGCGCCCCTGGTTTCGGGCACCGCGGCGCTGGTGTGGGAGGCGTTCCCGTATTTCGACAACGACCTGGTGCGGCAGACCATCCTGGGCACCGCGACCGACCTCGGCGCGCCCGGGGTCGATCCCGTGTTCGGCTATGGCCGCCTGGATGTCGGCAAGGCGGTACGCGGGCCGGCGAAGTTCGACTGGGGCGACGTGACCGCCAACTTCGCCAGCGGGACTTCTGTCTGGGGCAACGACATCACCGGCGCCGGCGGTCTGGTCAAGCGCGGCGGCGGCACCCTGCGGCTGGATGGCAATGCCGGCTTCGGCGGCGCCACCCGGGCCGAGGGCGGCACGCTGGTGTTCGCCTCGTCGATCCCGGGCGCGGCGACGGTCGAGTCCGGGGCGACGCTGGAACTGCGCGGTGCGCGGGTTGGCGGCAACCTGGTCAACCGCGGCACGTTCTCGGTCGCCGGCAGCGCCCTGACGCGCACCATCAACGGCAACTTCCAGCAGGCCAGCGGCGGCCGCTTCGCCTGGCAGGTGGGCTCGCCGCTGCAGGTCAGCGGCACGGCGTCTCTGGCCGGCGAGTTGCAGGTCGCCGGCATTGCCAGCGGCTACACCCGGCAGGCGCGCGAAACCGTGCTCACCGCCGCCGGCGGCCGCAGCGGCACCTTCGCCAGCCTGACCCAGGGGCCGGGCGTGCTCCTGACCGCGACCCTGGGCTATGACGCCAACAGCGCCTGGCTCGACATCAGCCGGCTGGACGTGACCGCGGCGGCGGCCTCGTTCTCGGGCTTCACCGCGCAGTCGGCGGCATCGGCCGAACGCGTGGAGTCGGCGTTCACGCAGATTGACGGGCAGTCGCAGGCCGGCGACGGTCCGATCAGTGACGGCTTCATCCGCGTCGCCGGCGATCTGCAGCGGCTGCAGGGCGAGGTGCAGGCGCTGGCCGCGCTCGACAGCCTGTCGGGTGCGTTGCACGGGGCCGCGGTCAACGCGACGCTCGACCAGATGGACATGTCGCGGCGCGCCGTCGCGGCGCGCTTCGGCGACCTCGCCACCGCGGGCATCGGTGCTGGCGCGTGGCAGCAGACACTGGGGCAGGGCGGCCGCGGCGGATTCGCCGGTGGCGACGTGGCGGTCGATGGCTGGAGCCTGGGGCGCGACCAGCTGCTGGGCAACGGCGTCGTGGCCGGTGTGGCGTTCGGCGAACTGCGTGGCGACAGCCAGCTGCATGCAACTGCCGACCGCAGCCGCGACCGCCAGACGTTCGCGCAGCTCTACGCCGGGCGGATGGTCGGCAACGGTTATGTCATGGGCCAGATGGGCAGCGGCCGTTTCGACCGCAACCTGCAGCGCCAGTTGTTTGGCGGCGCCGAGGCGCAGGGCGTGGCGACACAGTATTCCGGCCATTTCAGCACCGTGGCGGGCGAGGCCGGCTACCACTGGCGGCGGGGCAACGGCGAGATCGCGCCGTATGTCGGCGCCGAGCATGTGCGCCTGCGCAGCGACGGATTCGAGGAACTCGGTGGTCATGGCCTGGGCCTGCGCGCCGATGCCTGGACGGCCAACCGCACCCAGGTCCTGGCCGGTCTACGCGCGCGCTACGACGCGCCGTGGTTCTCGCTGCACGGCTATGGCGAGTGGCAGCAGACCCTGTCCGCCAGCGGGTTCGACCTGCAGGCCAGCTTCACCGGTGTCGATGCCTGGGCGCCGCTGGCCGGCCTGTCGCCGGCGCGTTCGGGCGGCATCGCCGGCGTGGGGCTGGAGTCGTGGGTGTCGCGCAATGCGCGGGTTGCGCTGGGGCTGGATCAGCGCTTCGGGCCGCGCGGCAGCGACCGCATGCTGTCGTTGCAGTTCGCGCAGGGATTCTGACGCGCGGCCGGTTCTCCTTGGCCTGCCACCCGCGCTGCGGGTGGCCCAGGCCGTTGCCGTGGGCGCCGGGCGTGGCCGTCGACCGTGGTTACCGGTCCTGGAACAGTTCGCGGCCGATCAGCATGCGCCGGATCTCGTTGGTACCTGCGCCGATCTCGTAGAGCTTGGCGTCGCGCAGCAGGCGGCCGGTCGGGTACTCGTTGATGTAGCCGTTGCCGCCGAGCGTCTGGATCGCCTCCAGCGCCACCCGCACCGCCGATTCGGACGCATGCAGCAGGCAACTGGCGGCATCCACGCGCGAGTTGTGGCCGGCGTCGTAGTCGCGCGCCACCTGGTAGGCGAACGCGCGGCTGGACTGCAGCGCGGTGTACATGTCCGCGATCTTGGCCTGCATGATGCCGAAGGTGCCGATGGCGACGTCGAACTGCTTCCGCTCGCGCACATAGGGCAGGGCGATGTCGAGCGCGGCCTGCATCAGGCCCAGCGGTCCGCCGCTCAGCACCAGGCGTTCGGTGTTGAGGCCGCGCATCAGCACGCGCACGCCGCCGTTGACTTCACCCAGCACGTTTTCGGCAGGTATCGCGCAGTCCTCGAACACCAGCTCGCAGGTGTTGGAGCCGCGCATGCCCAGCTTGTCGAGCTTCTGCGCGGTGCGGAAGCCGGGCATGTCCTTCTCGACCAGGAAAGCGGTCATGCACTGGCTGCCCGCGTCCTTGCCTGCGGTACGCATGTAGACGATCAGCACGTCAGCCTCGGGGCCGTTGGTGATCCACATCTTGTTGCCGTTGGCGACCCAGTGGCCGTCGCGCAGCCGGGCGCGGCAGGCCATCGAGCCGACCACGTCGGAGCCGGCGCCGGGCTCGCTCATCGCCAGCGCGCCCTTCCACTCGCCACTGCAGAGTTTCG
>JAFAFY010000365.1 GCA_023423235.1 Pseudomonadota bacterium | reverse complement strand
ACCGAACACGATCGCTGCCGCTTCCGGGTCGAAATA
This sequence comes from Pseudomonadota bacterium, assembly GCA_023423235.1. Taxonomy (GTDB): domain Bacteria; phylum Pseudomonadota; class Gammaproteobacteria; order Xanthomonadales; family Xanthomonadaceae; genus Luteimonas. The sequence goes on along the minus strand of JAFAFY010000365.1, from coordinate 3,964 downwards.
GACGTTGAACTCGGCGGCCGGGGTAATGTTGCCGTGCGCGGTGACCGCGCCCCCCATGACCACGAAGCGCGCGATGCGCGTGGGCAGCGACGGATCCAGCCTGAGCGCGAGCGCGATGTTGGTCAGCGGCCCCAGCGCCACCAGCACCAGGCGCCCGGCATGCGCGTGCGAGAGCCGCAGGATCGCCAGCGCGGCGTGCTCGGCCTCGGCGTCGTGACCGGCGGCCGGATGGCCGACATCGCCGAAACCGTCGTTGCCATGCACGTAGGCGGCATCGGGCGCGGCATGCACCAGCGGCGACGCGCTGCCGGGATAGACCGGCACATCGCTGCGGCCCACCACCTCGCACAGTTTCAACGCATTGCCGACGGTATGCGAAAGGCCCACGTTGCCGGCGGCGATGGTCAGGCCGACGATCTCGTGCGCAGGATCGTTGAACGCCATCAGCAGTGCCAGGGCGTCGTCGACACCGGGATCGGTGTCGATCAGCAGGGGAATGCGTTGGGTCATGCCATCTCCATGGAGTTCAGCAGCAGGCATCGGGCCTGCGGGCGCCGCGAAGGCGCGGTGTCACGCGATGCGCGGCAGGCCGCGCGATCATGCCTTTGCGATCAAGCCGCAGCATAACGCGCCGCGCCGCCGATCCAGCGCGCGACCAGTTGGTCGGCGCGCTGCGGCACCTCGCGCAGCAACTGCTCGCCGAGGGCATGCACCAGCGGCAGCAGGTCGGCATCGCGGGCCAGATCGGCAAGGCGGAACTCGGCCAGGCCGGTCTGGCGGGTGCCGAGCAGCTCGCCGGGGCCGCGCAGCTCCAGGTCCTTCTCGGCGATGACGAAGCCGTCGCTGGTCGCACGCATCGTGTCCAGGCGCTGCTGCGCCATGCGCGACAGCGGCGACTGGTACAGCAGGACACAACTCGAAGCCGCACTGCCGCGCCCGACCCGGCCGCGCAACTGGTGCAACTGCGCCAGTCCGAGGCGCTCGGCGTTCTCGATGACCATCAGCGAAGCGTTGGGCACGTCGACGCCGACCTCGATCACCGTCGTCGCGACCAGCAGGTCGAGGCCGCCGGCCTTGAACGCCTGCATCGCGGCCTGTTTCTCCGCCGGTTTCATGCGCCCGTGCACGAAGCCCACGCGCAGTTCGGGCAGCGCCGCCGACAGCAGTTCCCAGGTGGTCTGCGCGGCCTGGGCCACGACCTCGTCGGATTCGTCGATCAGGGTGCAGACCCAGTAGGCCTGGCGACCCTCGCCGCAGGCGATACGGATGCGCTCGATCAGCGCCTGGCGGCGTTCGGCACTGAGCACCACGGTCTGTACCGGCGTGCGTCCGGGCGGCAGTTCGTCGATCACCGAGACGTCGAGGTCGGCATAGGCCGACATCGCCAGGGTGCGCGGGATCGGGGTCGCGGTCATCACCAGCTGGTGCGGCACGCCGCCGGCCTCGGCGCCCTTGTCGCGCAGCGCCAGCCGCTGGTGCACGCCGAAGCGGTGCTGCTCGTCGACGATCGCCAACGCCAGGTCATGGAACGCGACCGCCTGTTGCATCAGCGCATGCGTGCCGACGACCATCTGCAGCTCGCCCGAGGCGATGCCGGCCGCGGTCGCCGCGCGCGCCTTGCCGGTGACCTTGCCAGCCAGCCAGGCGACGCGCACGCCCAGCGGTTCCAGCCAGGCGCGCAGGGTGTTGTAGTGCTGCTCGGCCAGCAGCTCGGTCGGCGCCATCAACGCCGCCTGGCGGCCGCTGTCGACCGCGGCCATCGCGGCGAGCGCGGCGACCACGGTCTTGCCGCTGCCGACATCGCCCTGCACCAGCCGCAGCATCGGCGAATCGCGGCCGAGGTCGTGGATGATCTCATCGAATACGCGCTGCTGCGCCGCGGTCAACGCGAACGGCAACGATGCACGCAGGCGCTGCACCAGCGCGCCCGGGCGCAGCAACGGCGCGCGCTGCGCCTGCAGGGCGATGCGCTGGCGGCGCAGACTCAGGTGGTGCGCCAGCATCTCCTCCAGCACCAGGCGTCGTTGCGCGGGATGGGTGCCGACCAGCAGCGCGCCGAGGTCGACGTCGCGCGGTGGCCGGTGCACGGTCAGCAACGCCTCGCGCAACGTGGGCAGTTGCTGTGTGCGCAGCGCGGCCGGCGGCAGCAGTTCCAGCGCCTCGTCGCCGGGCAGGCGGTCGAGCGCCTGCCCGATCAGCCGCCGCAGCCTGGCCGGGCCTACGCCTTCGAGCACCGGATACACCGGATCGAGCGCGTCGCCCAGGTCCGCGTCGCCCGGGCCTTCGATCACGCTGTAGCTGGGGTGGACGATCTCCAGGCCCTGCTGGCCCGGGCGCGGCGTGCCGTAGACGCGCACGCGCGTGCCCACGGCGAACTGCGCGACCTGCGCCGCGCGGAAATGGAAGAAGCGCAGCACCAGCGTGGCGCCGGAACCATCGTCCAGTGCCACCCGCAGCATCGGCCGGCGGCGGAAGCCACGCTCGACCGCCACCACCTCGCCCTCGACCTGGCTGGCGACGCCGCTGCGCAGCGCGCGCAGCGGGACCAGGTGGGTGCGGTCCTCGTACTGCCGCGGCAGATGCAGCCACAGATCGCCGATCCGCGACAGCCCGCGCGCGGCGAAACGCTCGGCGACCTTCGGCCCGACGCCGGGCAGGGTCGCCAGCGACACGTCGCCGGCGGCCGCCAGCACGGGCGCGGGCCTGCTCATCGGCGCACCGGGATGCGACCGCGCGCCGGGCTCAGTCCAGCACCATCACCGCGTCGACCTCGAACACCGCGCCCTTGGGCAGCGCGGAGACCTCGATCGTCGAGCGCGCCGGATACGGCTCGGAGAAGTACTCGGCCATCACCGCATTCGCCGCGGCGAACTCGCCCAGGTCGGTCAGGTACAGGCCGACGCGCACGATGTCCTGCAGCCCGCCGCCGGCGGCTTCCGCCACCGCCTTGAGGTTCTCGAACGCGCGCCGCGCCTGCGCGGTCATGTCGCCGTCGACAAGCTCGCCGGTCGCGGGATCGAGCGGGATCTGGCCGGAGAAGTACACCGTGTTGCCGGCGCGCGCGGCCTGCGAGTACGGACCGATCGCGGCGGGTGCGTCGGGCGAGGTGACGGGGGTACGGGGCATGGCGCAGAACCTTGTGCGGCGGAAACCCTGGATTTTAACCCCGGCAGCGACGGCGCGCGGATGCGCCGCGCGCGGCTCACATCCGCTGCACACCGTGCACCACCGGCAGGCGCCGGGTCTTGCGGATCACGTCGGCCAGGTGGCGACGGCCCTTGACCTCGATCGAGAAGCGGATCGCGGCGATGGTGCTGTCGCGCTCCAGGTACTCCACGCCGTCGATGTTGGAATCCGCGCGCGCGATCGCCGCGGCCACCTGGGCCAGCACGCCGGGATGGTTCTCCACCTCGATGCGCAGCGCGACGTTGTAGTCGCCCACCACCTCACGGTCCCAGTCGATGGCCACCCAGCGTTCGGGCGACTTGCGGAACTCGGCGACGTTGGGACAGTCGATCCGGTGCACCACGATGCCGCGTCCGGTGGTGTGGTAGCCCATGATCTCGTCGCCGGGAATGGGCATGCAGCAATTGGCGAAGGAGATGACGCCGCGCTCGTCGCCGCGGATGCGGATGGTCTCGTCCGGGCGCACCGGACCATGCGTGCCCTCGGGCAGCGCGCCGCCCTCGGGCTGGGCCAGGGCCAGCGCGACCTGCCCGGGCATCAGGTTGCCCAGCGCGATGTCGGCCATCAGCTCCTCGAGGCGCGGATGCCGCGATTCCACCAGGTAGGCGTCCAGCCGCTCCTGCGGCAGGCGGTCGAGCGAGGTGCCCAGCAGTTCCAGCGCGCGGTCGAGCATGCGGTGGCCGAGCTGCACGGCGTCCTCGTGCTGCAGATGCTTGAGCTGCGCGCGGATCGCGGTGCGTGCCTTGCCGGTGACCACGAACTCCAGCCACTGCGGCCG
>JAFAFY010000331.1 GCA_023423235.1 Pseudomonadota bacterium | reverse complement strand
CAGCTGGAAGGTGTTCGACGTGATGGTGGAGGGCGTGTCGTTCGTGCGCACCTTCCGCGACCAGTTCGACGGCGAACTGCAGCGCAAGTCGATCCAGCAGGTGGCCCAGCAGCTGCGCAGCGGCCAGTTGCAGGCCGACGCCGACACCGAGAAATGAGCGCGGCCGCGGCCACCGCCCGCCGCGACGGCGACGCGCTGGTGTTCGCCGGCGCGCTGACGCGTGATGCCGTGCGCGGCCTGTGGACCGCCGTTGGTACGCAGCGCGCCGGCCTGCGCAGGCTGGACCTGCACGCGGTAACCGCGATCGACAGCGCCGGCCTGGCGCTGCTGTCGCTGCTGGCCGGCGGTGATGCCGCCGCGGGCGATGTCGCGGTCGAAGGCGACCCGCCCGGCCTGGCCGAGCTGCGCAGCGCCTACCGCCTGTCCCCCGCGCTGGCCTTCGCCAGCGCGCAGTAGCGTTCTTCCTGCCCGCGCCCCCCGGGACCCGACCATGCCCACGCCCCTGCCCCGTCTCACCCTGCCGTTGCTGTTTGCCGTGCTTGCGACCGCATGCGCCGGCAATGCACCGCGCGACACCGCACGCGCGCCTGCCGCCGTCGGCACGCCGCAAGCGGGCGTCGCAGGTGAGCAAGCGCCCACGGCAACGGAAGCGCTGGCCGAAGCCGATGCCGGCGTGGTCCCGGTCGCCAGCCCCGAGGAAGCCGCCGTCATCCACGCCTTCGACGACGCGGCGCTGGAAGCCGGCGATGCCAGTCCGCCGGGCGGCACCCCGACCCAGGAAGAACTGGACTACGCCGCGATCTACGACCCGGTCGCCGACCCCACACTGCCCGAAGCGGCCCGCACCACGCCCAGCTACGATCCCTGGGAGCCGATGAACCGCCGGGTCTTCGCCTTCAACAGCGCGATCGACCGCGGCGTCGCCAAGCCGCTGGCCAAGGTCTACGCCAAGGTGGTGCCGCGTCCGGTACGGCTGGGCGTGGGCAACTTCTTCAGCAACCTCGGCCAGCCGGTCAGCGCGCTCAACGCCCTGCTGCAGGGCCGGCCCAAGGCCGCCGGGCAGTCGCTGGCGCGCTTCGTGGTCAACAGCACGCTGGGCATCGGCGGCATCTTCGACCCGGCCTCCGATGCCGAGATCCCGCATGCGGAAGCCGACTTCGGCCAGACCCTGGGCGTCTGGGGCTGGCGCAACTCGCGCTACCTGGAGCTGCCGCTGTTCGGCCCGCGCACATTGCGCGACGGCTTCGGCCTGGTCGGCGATGCGCCGCTGTCGCCGCTGCGCCAGGTCGGCGACGACCCCACCCGCTTCGGCCTGCAGGGCCTGCAACTGGTGGACCTGCGTACCCGCCTGTTCGTCGTCGACAGCATGCGCGAGGGCGCGGCCGACGAATACGCACTGATCCGCGATGCCTGGATGCAGCGCCGCGCCTACCAGATCGAAGCCAACCGCCCGGGCCGCCAGCAGGACGAGGACGGCGCGCCGCTGCCGGACTACCTGTACGAGGAAGACGCCATGCCCACCGTGCCGGTGGACGTGATGCCGATCGTGCCGGGCGTGCCGACGCCCTGATTCGAGGCCCCTGGTTCGGGGCCCCTGATTCGACGCCCTGATCCGGGCCCCGCATCCCGGGCCCTGACGCAGGGCCCGACGCGATTCAAGGCGCGACCTGATTAGCACGGTCTCTCAGTTCCCTTCCCCTCACCTGATTAGCACGATCCTTCAGTCTCCCTTCTCCCACGTGCGGGAGAAGGTGCCCGCAGGGCGGATGAGGGCTGCTTTGCCCCCACCCCAACCCTCCCCCCGCATGCGGGGGGAGGGGGTAAAACCGTGTTGCTGAACGTTCGTGCTAATCAGGAGGCGCGATGCGTCAGTCCCGCCCGCCGCCCGCCTCGCCCTCGTCCAGCGCATCGCCGAGCAGCGACTGCGCCGCCTCGCCCGGCAGCGATTCCACGCCCTTGAGCTGGCGCTCGATCGCGCGCGTGCGCACGCCGGCCTGCTTGATGCTGTTCTGCACCGTGTCCAGCTGGCTGGTGGCCTTCTCCAGCACCGTGGCGAACTTGCCGAACTCGGTCTTCACCGCGCCCAGCACCTGCCACACCTCGCTGGAGCGCTTCTCGATCGCCAGGGTGCGGAAGCCCATCTGCAGGCTGTTGAGCAGCGCGGTGAACGTGGTCGGCCCGGCGATGACGATGCGGTGCTCGCGCTGCAGCACGTCGACCAGCCCGGCGCGGCGGATGGTCTCCGCATACAGGCCCTCGGTGGGCAGGAACATCACCGCGAAATCGGTGGTGTGCGGCGGCGCCACGTACTTGTCGCTGATCGACTTGGCCTGCACCCGGATCGCGCGTTCCAGCTGCGCCGCGCTGGCCTTGACCGCGTCGGCATCGCCCTTCTCCTGCGCATCGAGCAGGCGCTCGTAGTCCTCGCGCGGGAACTTGGCGTCCACCGGCAGCCACACCGGCGCATCCGCGTTGTCGCGGCCCGGCAGCCGGATCGCGAAGTCGACCGCCTCGGCGCTGCCCGGCCGCACCCGCACCCCGCGCGCGTACTGCTCCGCGGTCAGGGTGTGCTCGAGGATGTTCTCCAGTTGCACCTCGCCCCAGCCGCCGCGGTCCTTGACGTTGGTCAGCACGCGCTTGAGATCGCCCACCCCGGTCGCCAGCTGCTGCATCTCGCCCAGCCCGCGCTGCACCTGCTCCAGGCGCTCGGACACCAGCTTGAACGACGCGCCGAGCCGCGCCTCCAGCGTGGACTGCAGTTTCTCGTCGACGGTCGCCCGCATCTGCTCCAGCTTGGCCGCGTTGTCGGCCTGCAGCCGCTGCAGCTGCTGCTCCAGCGTCGCCCGCATCTCGCCGATGCGCGCCTCGTTGCGCTGGGTCAGCTCCGCCAGCCGCGCGCCCAGCGCCTCGGCGAAACGCTGCTGCTGCTCCGCGCCCTCGATGCGCGCCTTGCGCGCGTCCTCGCCGAGCGCCTCGCGCAGCACGTCCAGGCGCTGGTCGGTGGTCTGGGTGAACGCATCCAGCCGCTGGTCGCTGCGCGCCGCCACCGCCTGCAACTGCGCCCCGAACGCATCGATGCGCTGCGCCTGCGCCGCCGACAACCCGTCGAGCTGCTGCCGCAACTCCCCGCGCCCCGCCCGCTGCTCCTCGCGCAACGCACGCTCCAGCGCCTCGCCGCCCTGCTCCGGGCGACGTAGCAGCAACACCACAAGCAGCCCCGTCGCAATCAGGACGAGGACGACGAGCACGATCAACAGAATCTGGGTCAGGTCCATGCCGGCCAGTGTAGCGATGCGGGTCTCATGGATTGCGTCGGAGGAGCGGGGCTTCGGGCAAGTGGTTGCTGTCAAACAATGACGCCCAGGACCGCGATATCGGATTTTTCGCCGGAATGACAGCCGTCGACCAGTTGGCGCTGATAAGCCAGCCCGGCCTGCGCAGGACCAGTACACCACGCAACCCAGGACTTTGATCCGACGCGGTTTGTTTCGGTTGACCGGACCAGACCCGATCGAAATACTTGCGTTAACAACTCCGGCTCGGGGTGTAATTGTGGTTAGGTTGCACAGGAAGGTTCGCGCGATGACTGATCCCACCGAAGGCTTCTACAAGAACATCACCCTCAACGATGTTCAGCTAGCGTCCGCCTACTATCCAATTCTGATCGACCTCGCCAAGCGCAAAAATTGCTTGACGTACAGCGAGTTGGTTACAAGAGCAAAAGAGAC
>JAFAFY010000326.1 GCA_023423235.1 Pseudomonadota bacterium | reverse complement strand
CCGGGATCGAAGCGGCATCCACCGCCGCATCCTTGATCCATTCGTCGATCGCGTGGATGCCATGGGTCAGGATGCCGCCGCCGACCAGGAACATCGCCGCGGTGCCGACGACCGACAGCGTCTTCATCAGCCACGGCGCCATGCGCAGGATGCCGTTGCCGATGGCGCGTGCCACGCCCGAGCTGCGCTGGCTCAGGTACAGGCCGCCGTCGTCGAGCTTGACGATGCCCGCGACCAGGCCGTAGACGCCGACGGTCATCAGCGCCGAGATGCCGGTCAGCACCGCCAGCTGGGTCACGAACGGCTGGCCGGCGACGGTGCCCAGGGTGATGGCGATGATCTCGCCCGAGAGGATCAGGTCGGTGCGCACCGCGCCCTTGATCTTGTCCTTCTCGAACGCCACCGGGTCGACCTCCGGCCCGGCCAGGGCCGCGATGCGCGCCGCCTTGTTCGCCGCGTCGTCATTGCCGTGCAGCAGCTTGTGCGCGACCTTCTCGAAGCCCTCGTAGCAGAGGAACAGGCCGCCGGCCATCAGCAGCGGCGTCACCAGCCACGGCAGGAACGCGCTGATCGCCAGCGCCGCCGGCACCAGGATCAGCTTGTTGCGTACCGAGCCCTTGGTGACCGCCCAGACCACCGGCAGTTCGCGGTCTGCCTTGACCCCGGTGACCTGCTGGGCGTTGAGCGCCAGGTCGTCGCCAAGCACGCCGGCGGTCTTCTTCGCCGCCACCTTGGTCATCACCGAGACGTCGTCGAGCACGGTGGCGATATCGTCGAGCAGCGCAAGCAGGCTGGAAGCCATGGGGTTCCAATGAATGACGTGGGGAGGCGCAGTATCCGCCAATGCCGGTGAAAACGGCAGGTCGAGGACGCGTGCCTGTCGATGCCGCGCGCGTTGTGCGAGGCGAGGCGCCGGCGTCAGTTGGCCAGGGCGTAGGCGGCGAGCGCGAACGCCAGCGCGGCCGCGGTCGCGGCGATGACCGCCAGCCGGTTCGACAGCACCAGCCGGCGTTCCAGGCGCTCGGCGCCGAGCTGCAGCGCCTGCATCGTCTGCTGCATGTCGGTGGCCAGCTTGGCGATGGAGTCGGCGTTCTGGCTGGCGGCGTCCTGCAGCTCGCCGATCTGGGCCTCGATCACGTCCAGCCGGCGCTGCTGGCCAAGATCGACCTGCGGCGGCGTGCGGGTGAAGATCGGCCGCGCCAGGCGCACGATCTCGGGCAGGTAGGGGGCGACGACGGTGATCCAGGCGGCGGCCATGAGCGGCTCCGTGATGCGTTATTCGATGCTGGCGTAGACCGTGATTTCCTCGCGGTCGTGGTAGAGCTGGCGGGCGCGGACGACCAGGGTCTCGTGCGCGCCGGCGTTGTTGGCGAACAGGTCCAGCGCCAGCAGCGTCTCCTGCCAGCGCTTCTTCATCGGCAGCTTCAGGTTGAAGATCGCATTGCGGCACCAGCCCTCGCGGAACCAGGTCGCCATGCGCTCGGCCACCCGGCGCGGTTGCTCGACCATGTCGCAGACCAGCCAGTCGACCGGGCCGACCGGTTGATAACGGAAGCCGTCGACGCGGTGGTGGTCGACCAGGCCGGTGTCGAGCAGGTCGGCCTGCATCGGGCCGTTGTCGACGGCCACCACGCGCATGTGTTCGCGCGTCAGCACCCAGGTCCAGCCGCCGGGCGCGGCGCCCAGGTCGACGGCCCGCATGCCGGGCTTGATGCGCGCGTTGCGCTCGCGCTCGCTCAGCAGCGCCATGAACGCTTCTTCGAGCTTCAGCGCCGAGCGCGAGGGCGCATCGGCATGCGTGCGCAGGCGCGGGATGCCCATCGGCCAAGGCGCGCTGTCGCCGACGATCGACTGGGCGAGATAGGCGTGCGTGCCCGACACGAAGCAGACATGCAGGCGCGGGAACCGCGCCTCGTCCTTCTGGCTCAGGAAGCCGCGCTTGCGCAGCGCCGGGCGCAGCGCATTGCCGAAGCTGCGCGCCAGGCCCGCGAGCTGCCTGCCCTCGTCGGAATCGGGATGCTCGACCACCAGTTCGCCGTGACGGCCACGGCCGGCCAGTGCCTCGAAGATCGGGGCGATGCGATCCTTGGGGTCGAGCCCGCGCAGCTCGGCCAGCAGCATCAGTTTCTGCCGGGCGAAGATCAGCTCGCGGAAAGGCAGCTCGTGGGTCAGCGAGGGGCCGTTGTCGGAGTGGAACAGCACGTAGCCGTCGTTGCGGTTGGCCTGCGCATAGCCGGCCACGTGTACGCCGGCGGCGCGTTCGCTCAGCTCCGCGGCAAGGTCGGGCTCGAAGCCGGGCCGGCAGTAGCACAGCAGGCCGCTGCTGGGCTGGAAGGGCGCCGGCGCGTCGCCCGGCAGGGTTCCGGTTGCGGTCATGTCAGTACTTGTCGCCGTCGCTTTCGCCATAGCTGCGCAGCACCGCGCGCGCGGCGTCGCGTTCGATGTCGCGCACCACCTCGATGCCGCGCCGGGCAAGCGCGCCGATCCAATCCTCGGGCAGCGGGCCTTCGTCGAACGGGGTCAGTGCCTCGACATCCTCGGCGCGCGCGCCGATCAGCAGCCGGTCGATGCCGGCCCAGACGGTCGCGCCGTAGCACATGCAGCAGGGCTGCGAGGAGGTCGCCAGGGTGATCGGGCTGGCGACCTCGTTGAGCCGCGGCGTCTGCAGCCGCTGCTGCGCCAGCATGTAGGCCATGGTTTCGGCATGCGCCACCGAGCAGGTGTGGGGCATCACCCGGTTCACGCCGACCGCGATGATGCGCCCGTCCGGGCCGAATACCGCGGCGCCGAACGGGCCACCGCTCTGCGCCTCGACATTCAGGCGCGAGAGTTCGACCGCCAGCCCGACCTTGTCGGCATCGGTGGGATAGTCGCGCGTGGTGTCGACGCGTTCCTGCACCCATGCGGGCAGGGTCAGGTGGACCTGGGCATACAGCATCGGAATCGGGAACCTTGGTCGTGCGGATCGGGAAAGGGGTTGCTTCGGATTTGCGCGTGGTTGTGGCGCGTCAGCGCAGCAGGCGGCCGCCATTGGCAGGCTCGCAGCGCGCGGCCACGCAGCTGCAGGCCTCGATTTCCTGGAAGCCGCAGACCCCGGCCAGACCGCGGCGGGCGCAGTCGGCCTGCACCGCCTGCGGATCGACCTGCGCATCCGCATTGACGCAGGCCGGCTGGTAGCCGCAGCAGTTGCCGACGTTCTTGACGGCGCAGTCGCTGTCGAGCCGGCAGCTGCGATCCACTGCCGCCAGCACCGGTGCACCCGACGGTGCATCGGCGGAGCGCGCCGGGACGCTGTTGTCCGCCACCGGGGCCGGCGCGGCGCAGGCGGCCAGCACCAGGAGCAGCGCGAGCATGGCCAGACGCGACAACGCGGCCAGGGAGCGCGGTGCGGCGAGGGCCGGGATGTGCGGGCGGGTCGTCATGGCGGGCATGGTAACGCCCGCCGGAAATCGCCGCGCAGCCGCGCCCGCAGCCCGTCGCTCAGGCCGATGCCGCCCAGGTGTCGCGCAGGGTCACGCTGCGGTTGAACACCGGGGCCTCGGGGCTGTGGTCGTAGCGGTCGGCGACGAAATAGCCCAGACGCTCGAACTGGAACGACTGCTCGGGCGCGGCCTGCGCGGCGGCGG
>JAFAFY010000247.1 GCA_023423235.1 Pseudomonadota bacterium | reverse complement strand
GGGCGGGGGGGGGGGGCGGGGGCCGCCCCCCCGCGGCTGGCACTCAGTAACGCAGGCGCAGGGTCATGCCGTAGGTGCGCGGTGCGCCGAGGAACGCGTTCCAGGAGCCGGCCTGGATCGGTGCATCGATGCCGACCTGCTTGTAGGTCTCGTCGGTCAGGTTCTGGCCCCAGAACTCCAGCATCCAGCGCTGGTCACGGCGGCCGAAGCCGACCCGCGCGTTGAGCAGGGTATAGGCATCCTGCAGCTTCTCCGGGTCGAGGTCGGAGCCGGTGTTGTACTCGGACATGTACTTGGCGCCGATGTTGAAGCGGCCCTGCAGGTTGGAGGCGATGTCCCAGTCGTAGGTCACCGAGGCATTGCCCGACCAGCGCGGGGCGAAGCTCATCTGGTTGCCGGGCAGCGCCACCAGTTCCGGATCGGGCAGCAGGTCGTCGCCGTACTCGGTCCGGGCGTAGGTCACGCCACCCTGCAGCATGAGGCCACGCACCGCGGGCTGCCACAGCACCTCGGCGTCGATGCCCTGCGAGGTCACCTTCGGGATCGAGCGCACCACGAACGCGGTACCGAGGAAGCTGTTGAGCTGGAAGTCCTCGTACTCCTGGTGGAACACCGCGGCGTTGAACAGCAGGTTGCCGCCGGCCCAGGTGCTCTTGAGGCCCAGCTCGTAGCTGTCGACGAACTCGCCGGGGAACGAGGTGTCGTCGACCGGGACGATGCCGGCAACGCCGCCCGACAGCCCGTTGGAGGACTGCACGCGGTCGAGGTTGAAGCCGCCGGCCTTGTAACCGCGCGCGGCCGAGACGTAGGTCATGACCTCGTCGCTCCAGTCGTAGGCGACCTTCAGCGTGCCCGACCATTCCTTCTCGGTGCGCTCCTGCCAGGTGCTGCGGCCGTGGTGGGCGATGTTGGCCCAGGGCAGGCACATGAAGCCCGCGACCTGCGGCGCGATCGCCGGCACCAGCTGCGCCAGCAACTGCTGCTGCAACGCCGGCGGCAGGCTGCCGAAGCCGTTGATGCGCTGCGCCAGTGCCCCGCCCACGCGCGCGGCCGGGTTGGCCAGCGTGGCCGCGCAGGCCGGGCTGCCGTTGGGATTGGTGAAATCCGACTGCAGGGTCTTCTTCTCGCGGGTATAGCGCAGGCCCAGGGTGACATCCAGCGCATCGGTGACGCGGAAGGTGTTGTTGGTGAAGATGGCCGCGCTCTTGGCGTTCTGGGTGTAGTGGTCGAGCGCGCCGACGCCGGTGTAGTTGCTGCCATACGGCCGACCGCTGACCTGCGAGAGGAACGTCGCCGGATTGGCGGTGTTGACGGTCAGCCCAAGCGGCGCGAGCTGTTGGGCCATGCCGGCCAGCACCTGGCTGCCCACCAGGGTGGAGAGATAGGGCTCGTAGACGCTGCCCATGTAGTAGGAATCGTTGCGGGTCAGGTCCTCGTCGGAATAGAACAGCCCGACCATCCAGTCGAGGCGGTCGCTTGATCCGGTCAGGCGCAGTTCCTGGCTGAAGTTCTCGAACGCCACCAGCGAGGCGTCCTCCTCCGGAGGCCGGTACATGATGTCGGCGGCGGTGTAGTCGAAATCGATGCTGGTGATGGCGTTCCAGTCGCGGAATGCGGTGATCGAGGTCAGCACCGCATCGTTGGCCCAGGGCGTGGTCCAGTTGATCTCGGCCGAGACGCCCTTGTCCTTGATGTCCTGCTCGGTGGTGCGGTTGGCGTAGGCCAGGCGGCGCTCCAGGTCGGGCACCGGGATCACGCCCTGCCCGCCCGGGGTCAGCGCATCGACGATCGCCGCGGTCGGGCCGCGGTGCGTGGTCACCGAGACGCAGCAGTTCTCCTCACGGCTGGCGTAGTCGGCAATGATGTTGATGTCCAGCTCGGGCGTCGGCTCGAACAGCAGTTGGCCGCGCAGTGCGTGGTAGTTCTGGTCCCCGTCGTAGTCCTCGCGCCGCGGGCCGTTGGCGGTGAACACGTCGTCCACGCCGTCGCGCTTGCGCTTGGTCGCGTAGATGCGGAACGCGGCGTTCTCGCCCAGGGCGTCGTTGTAGGCGCCGGCCACGCCGATGTGGCCGTAATTGCCGACGGTGATCTCGCCCTCCGCCGACTGCGTGTAACTCGGGCGCCGGGTGATGACGTTGATGACGCCGGCCGAGGTGTTCTTGCCGAACACCGTGCCCTGCGGGCCCTTGAGCACCTCGATGCGTTCCAGCTCGCCGAGGTCGCCGAAGCCCACGCTGTTGCGCGCGCGGTAGACGCCGTCGATGACGATGCCCACCGACGACTCCAGGCCGGGATTGTCGCCGACCGTGCCGATGCCGCGGATGCGCGCGGTGGTCTGCGCCGCGGACTGGGTGCTGGTCACGGTCAGGCCGGGCACCAGCACCTGCAGATCCTTGACGTCGCGCACGCCGGTGTCCTGCAGCAGCTGTTCGGGGATGACGTTGATGACGATCGGCACGTCCTGCAGCGCCTCCTCGCGCTTCTGCGCGGTGACGGTCATCGTGGCGAGCGTGGTGGGTGTGTCGTCGTCCGCCGGCGCCTGCTGCGCAAGCGCGACCGGGACGTGGGACATGGAGACGACCGCCGTCATGACGGCGATGGCAAGCAAGTGGCGCTGTGGCTGGCTCTGCAGCATGGGGTCCCCCCGACCTGGAACATGGATTGACTTGGCGCGCACGCATCCGCGCGTGCGCATCCGCTGGCCCATGCCGGCCTGTTGTGGGGGGACCGACCGGCATGCCGGGCTGCGTTCGGCAGCCCTGAACGAAACGCTAACACAGTTCCGGACGCTGGCGTATGCACCATTGGACAGGGGCGGCAGTGCCCGGTCCGGGCGGGATCAGGGCACCAGCACCGCGGCGCCGTGCAAGCGGCCATGGCGCAGGTCGTCGAGCGCGGCGTTGGCCCGCGCCATGGGATAGACAGTCGTCGTGGTCTGCACGCCGGCCGTGGGCACCACCGTGCCGAAGAAGCTGCGCGCGTCGTCGCGGGTGAGGTTGGCGACCGACACCAGCGCCCGCTCCTCCCACAGCCAGGCATAGGGGAACCCGGGAATGTCCGACATGTGGATGCCGCCGCAGACCACGCATCCGCCCTTGCGCACCGCACGCAGCGCGGCCGGCACCAGCGTGCCGTCGGGCGCGAACAGGATGGCGGCATCCAGCGGTTCGGGCGGCGACTGGCCCGAACCGCCGGCCCAGCAGGCGCCGAGCGAACGCGCGAACGCCTGGCCCGCTTCATCGCCGTCGCGGGTGAACGCATACACCGCCCGCCCCTGCCAGCGCGCGACCTGGGCGAGGATGTGGGCGGCGGCACCGAAGCCATACAGACCGAGGCGATCGCCGTCGCCGGCCTTGCACAGGCAGCGCCAGCCGATCAGCCCGGCGCACAGCAGCGGCGCCGTGGCCACGGCGTCGCCGGTCACCCGTCCCAGATCGACGCAGAACGCTGCGCGCGCGAGGATGTGGCTGGCGAATCCGCCATCGCGGGTATAGCCGGTGAATTCAGGCGCGTCGCACAGGTTCTCGCGGCCGCTGCGGCAATACGTGCAATGGCCGCAAGTGCCGCCGAGCCAGGGCACGCCGACGCGGGTACCGATGGCCGGCGTCGTCACCCCGAGCCCCTGCCGCTCGACGATGCCGACGACCTCGTGCCCGGGCACGATCGGCAATGGCCCGGGTGGCAATTCGCCATCGACCACGTGCAGGTCGGTGCGGCACACGCCGCAGGCCTCGACCCGCAGCCGCACCTCGCCCGGCCCCGGCTCGGGGTCGGGCCGGGCTTCCGCAACCAGCGGACCGCCGGTCCGCCGCAACACCATTGCGTGCATCGCTGCCCTCGCCTGCCGCGCCACCCGGCATCTCGCGCATCATGCCGGCAACCGCGGCGTCATTCCTCGACGTGGGTCTCCGGATCTCCGCCCTGACGATGGTTGCCATCGAGCGTGGCGATCGCCGCCATGTCGTCGGCATCGAGACTGAAGCCGAACACATCCAGGTTCTCGCGCATGCGCGCAGGCTTCGACGATTTCGGGATCGGTACCACGCCGCGCTGCACATGCCAGCGAAGCGCCACCTGCGCCGGCGAGCGCCCGTGTTTCTCCGCCAGCCGCGCCAGCACGTCGCCCTGCGGCCGGCCGCGGCCCAGCGGGCTCCACCCCTCGATCGCGATGCCCTGCGCGCCCAGCCAGGCGCACAGCGCCGGCTGGGCG
This sequence comes from Pseudomonadota bacterium, assembly GCA_023423235.1. Classification (GTDB taxonomy): domain Bacteria; phylum Pseudomonadota; class Gammaproteobacteria; order Xanthomonadales; family Xanthomonadaceae; genus Luteimonas. The sequence continues at coordinate 1,533 of JAFAFY010000247.1, read as the reverse complement.
AAATCGGGGTGCAGTTCGATCTGGTTCACCGCAGGCAGTACGCCGGTCTCCCGCTGCAGCCGTTCGATGTGGGCCTGCTGGAAGTTGGACACGCCGATCCTGCCGATGCGCCCTTCCTGCTGTAGCCGGATCAACGCGCGCCAGCTGTCGACGTAGCGGTCCAGCATCGGCAGCGGCCAGTGGATCAGGTAGAGATCGATGTGGTCGGTACCGAGCCGCTGACAGCTTGCGTCGAATCCGCGCAGCGCGGCGTCGAAACCCTGGTCGGCGCCGCGCAGCTTGCTGGTCAGCACGACCTGCGCCCTGGGGATGCCCGATGTGCGCAGGCCACGACCGACGCCGGTCTCGTTGCCGTAGATGGCCGCGGTGTCGATGAGCCGGTAGCCGATGCGCAGCGCCTCGGCGACCGCGGTTTCGGCCTCGGCATCGTCCATCGGCCAGGTGCCGAAGCCAATCGCGGGCAGTGCGCCCTGCATCGGCAAGGGGGATGGCGAGGTGGAAGTGGAAGCGGATGTTGTGGTCGTTGTGTTCACTGGAAAAACTCCTTCACGGCTGCGCCGCATCAGCGCTGTGGCGGCAGCCAGACGTCGCTTTCGCTGTCGCTGGGGTAGTAGTAGCCGCCGGGGATCGACTGCAGTTCGATCAGACTGCCCCAGGGCGCCCGCGCATAGACGCTGCCATTGCCCGGCGTGTCCTCGTAGCGGGAATTGCCGTGGACCTCGGAGAGCATCTCCGCGCCTGCCGCCACCATGCGTTGCACGGCAGCCGCCATGTCGTCGACATAGACCGCCAGATGGTTCAGGCCGATGTCCTGGAGCGCCGCGGCCGCCTGCTGGTTGGGCGCCTCGATCTGGAACAGCTCCAGGCCCGGGCCATTGCCGATCCGCAGCATGCGCTGGCGCACGATCTTCGCGCCGGCAGGCAGGCCGAGCACGCGTTCGAGTTCGGCGCCCTGGCGCGGTGCATCCTGCGCGGACACGCCGTCGTAGCAGAAGCGCACCCAGTGCGGCGCGCAGGAAAGCGGTCGCCGCCTCGATGTCGGGCACGGTCATGCCGAGGTGATGGATGCCGCGGGGCAAGGCACCGAAGGCGTCATGCGTGGGCAGTGATGGTGCGGTCATGGACATTCTCCAGCCGCAGGCGCCGTGGCGCCTGTCCCGGATGTGGGAAGTGGCCCCGGGACCGTCGCCGGGCACCGCCGCTGCGGTTCGCCTCGCGCCTGCTGTTCCCCGGGAATGCGCACAGTGTGGGCCGGCAGCCGTGAGGCCGACGTGTCGGCGGCATGCAGCACATGGAATGCGTGCACGCAACCGGCGCCAGACCCGTAACATCTGTCCGCGCCCGCTGCCGAGGAAGCACCAGCGTGATCCCCCTGCGTCGCCTGCCCCATGTCATCGCCAGCCGCTGGACCGGCGCGCTCCAGGATTCGCTGGCCGCGGCGGTCGCGGCCGCGCTCGCCTGGATGCTGGCCCAGCACCTGTTCGGCCATCCGCGCCCCCTGTTCGCGGCGATCACCGCGATCATCTGCCTCTC
>JAFAFY010000244.1 GCA_023423235.1 Pseudomonadota bacterium | reverse complement strand
GCGGCGCGGCCCAGCGGCAGCTTGAGCTTGCCGATGGTCTCGATCCGCTCCTCGGCCAGGCGGTCGGCGGCGCGGTAGGTCGGGATGCCGTCGCGTTCGGCGATCTCGAAGATGCGCGTGAGGTTGTGGTAGATCGTGCGCATCATGCGCATCGCGCGCTCGCGGTTGTAGCCGTCGATCTCCAGCGAGACGTTCATCACGCCGCCGGCGTTGACCGCGTAGTCGGGCGCGTACAGCATGCCGCGCTTCTCGACCTCGTCGCCGATGGCGTTGTTGGCCAGCTGGTTGTTGGCGGCGCCGCAGATGATCTTGGCCTTCAGGCGCGGCAGGGTGTTCTCGTTGACCGTGCCGCCCAGCGCGCAGGGCGAGTAGACATCGGCGTCGACGTCGTAGATGTCGTCCAGGCCCACGGCCTCGGCGCCGAACTCGCTGACCGCGCGGTCGACGCGTTCCTTGTTGATGTCGGTGACGAAGATCTTCGCGCCGCGCTCCTTGAGCAGCTTCACGAACTCCATGCCGACATGGCCCAGGCCCTGCACGGCGTAGCTGTAGTTGCCGACTTCCTCGTTGCCGAACTTGCGGTTCAGCGCCGCCAGCAGGCCCTGCAGGGTGCCGTAGGCGGTGAACGGCGAGGGGTCGCCCGAACCGCCGTGGACCTGGTGCACGCCGGTGACGAACTGGGTCTCGCGGTAGACGAATTCCATGTCGTTGACGTCGATGCCGACGTCCTCGGCGGTGATGTAGCGACCGCCCAGCGATTCGACGAACTGGCCGAAGGCGCGGAACAGGCCTTCGGACTTGTCGGTGGCCGGGTCGCCGATGATCACCGCCTTGCCGCCGCCGATGTTCAGGCCGGCGACCGCGTTCTTGTAGGTCATGCCGCGCGAGAGGCGCAGCACGTCGTTGAGCGCTTCCTGCTCCGACGCATACGGCCACATGCGGGTGCCGCCCAGCGCCGGGCCCAGCACGGTGTTGTGGATGGCGATGATCGCCTTCAGGCCCACGTCCTTGTTGTGGCAGAACACGACCTGCTCGTGGCCGTAGGTGTCGAGGTGCTCGAAAATCATTCAAAACTCCGTCGCGGGCGGATGCCCGGGCGTGTGGTGGCAGGGAGGCGGCGAGGGGGCTTGCGGGTGGTCGATGGACCAGGGAATCCGGCAGGGCCGCGGCGGTTGGCTGAAGGCGCGCAGTTTACGCCGGTCCCCGGGCAATTGGTTGAAACCGCAACCAATCGCCGGGATGCGCATGCCGGCTCAATGACTTGCGCGGCTGAATGCGCAATGCCGTGGATACCGCCCTGCGTGCTGCAATGCGGCAATGCGTGGCGGGCATCCGTGGCCGGCTGTGGTGCGCGATTACAGCTGCGATTCGATCGGCAGCCAGCGCAGGGTGCCGGCCACCAGGCGTTGCCACCAGGTGCTGTCGGGTTCGTGGTCGTAGGCGACCGGCGGCTCCTCGGCACGGTCGAGCCAGCGCAGGTCGCCGTCGCCGTCGAGATACAGCCAGTAGCTCATGTCCGCGCCGGCCAGGTGCAGGAACTCCTGGCGCAGCGCGTCGCCCAGGGCGGCGTCGTCGAACAGCACGCCCATCTCGGTGTTGAGGTTGGCCGAGCGCGGGTCGAGGTTGAACGAACCGATGAAGCCCCGGGTACCGTCGACCAGCACGGCCTTGGTGTGCAGGCTGGCGCCGCTGCTGCCGAACAGGCTGCTTTCGGCTTTGACATCGCTCTGGTTGCGGATCTCCAGCAGGTTGACGCCGGCCTCCAGCAGCGGCTTGCGGTAGCGCGCGTAGCCGCTGTGCACGGCGGCGACGTCGTTGGCGGCCAGCGAGTTGGTGATCACCGAGACGTGGATACCCTCGCGTGCGAGCCGCGACAGGTCCTCGGTGCCGGCGCGGCCGGGGACGAAATAGGGCGAGATCAGCAACGCGGTGCGACGGGCGCCTGTGATGTCGCGCATCAGGTGTTCGACCAGCCAGTTCTCGCGGTCGTCGCCGCGCCACTTGATCGGCGGGTCGGACAGGATGCGGATGCCGTCGCTCCAGATCGGCGTGAGCTCGCGCGAGAAGTAGCGCCGCACGCTGGGCGAGAGGTCCATGACATCGAGGAACCGGCGCGCCTCGGCCGTCGTCGATTCCTGCTGGATCCGCGCCAGTACCTCGCGGGTGGTGGCCTTGGACTTGCGGTTGAGGGCGTCGATGGGGACCGCCGCCTCGCTGTTCCAGAAGTCGTCGAAGATCCGGTTGGCGTCGTTGACCGCGGGGCCGAACAGCAGCACGTCGAGGTCGTGGAAGTTGAATTCCTCGGCCGCGCTGAAATACTCCACGCCGATGTTGCGCCCGCCGACCACGGCCACGCGGCCGTCGGCGATCCAGGCCTTGTTGTGCATGCGGTGGTTCACGCCCCAGGCGCGCTGCACCATCTCCAGCACGCGCATCAGCCCGCTGCGGTTGCGGAACGGGTTGTAGACGCGCAGCTCGATGTTGGGATGGGCATCCATCGCCAGCAGGGTGGCATCCATGTTGCCGATGCCCATGTCGTCGAGCAGGATGCGCACCCGCACGCCGCGCTCGGCCGCGTCCCAGGCTTCGCTGGCCAGCAGGCGGCCGGTCAGGTCGTCGCGCCAGATGTAGTACTGCAGGTCCAGGCTGCGCCCGGCCTGGCGCGCGGAGATGGCGCGCGCGGCGTAGGCGTCCACACCGTCGGCCAGCAGGATCGCGCCGGTCTTGCCGGGGTTGCGGTCGAGCAGCGGATGCAGTTCGCGGTCGAGTGCGCTGGCGTCCAGTTCCAGCGGCAGGGTGCGGCTGGGCAGGCCGTTGGCCGGCGGCATCAGCCGGTCGGCCAGGAACACGCTGCTGACCGCCATCACCAGCAGCGTGAACAGGCCCCAGCCGATCAGCTTCTTGGCGCGCTTCTTCATGGGGCGGCGGATTCTCGGGCGGACACGTCGGAAAGGGCGGAACCGGGGCGCCAGAGTGTGCCAGTGTTCGGCCGCAGGCGTTGTCGTGCCCGCAGCGTCGATGGGGATTGCGGCATCGCCGGAGCGGGCGGTAGCGGCGGCCGGGGCCCGGCGCTCAATGCGGCGCGGCGGCGCCGGTGTACTGCAACGGTACGCGCTTGACCCCGCACAGCAGGCGGTAGGCGCTGGTGTGGCTGTGGGCGACGACAGCGCCGGCGGCGACCTGGTTGCCCCACAGCTCCACCTGGCTGCCGACGCCGGCGCCGGGGTGGTCGCTGAGGTCGACGGTCAGCATGTCCATCGACACCCGGCCGATCAGGCGGCCGGGCCTGCCATCGATCGCCACCGGCGTGCCGGTCGCGGCGAACTGCGGGTAGCCATCGGCGTAGCCCATCGCTACCACGCCGACGCGGGTGGGACGTTCGGCCACGAACACGCCGCCGTAGCCGAGCGGCTCGCCGGCGGGCAGCTCGCGGACCGAGATGATCTGCGAGGCCAGGGTCATCACCGGCTGCAGCGGCGGATGCGCGGGAACATCGGCGGGTGCACTGCCGGCGAATGGCGAGACGCCGTAGAGTATCAGTCCCGCACGCGCCCAGTCGCCACGCGCCTCGGGCCAGCCGAGCAGGGCCGGCGAGTTGCACAGGCTGGTCTCGCCGGGCAGGCCGGCGGTGGCGCTGGCGAAGGTGGCCAACTGCTCGCGGGTGCGCGCCTGCGCGGCTTCGTCGGCGCGGGCGAAATGGGTCATCTTCAGCAGCCGGCCGACCTGCGGCATGGCCCGCAGGCGCTGCCAGGTGGCGGCATAGTCGCCGGCATCGATTCCGACCCGGTGCATGCCCGAATCGAGCTTGAGCCACACGTCCAGCGGTCGAGCAAGGGTGGCACGCTGCAGCGCCTCGACCTGCCAGGGCGCGTGGACCACGGTCCAGAGGTCATGCTCGACCAGTAGTGGCAGTTCGTCGGCGGCGAGGAACCCCTCCAGCAGCAGCACCGGCGCGCGGATGCCCGCCGCGCGCAGCGCCAGCGCTTCCTCCAGGAAGGCGACGGCAAACCCGTCGGCCTCGTCTTCCAGCGCCGCCGCGCAGGCGCTCGCGCCGTGGCCGTAGGCATCGGCCTTGATCACCGCCAGCGCGCGGCCACCGCCCAGGCGCTGCGCCAACCGGTAGTTGTGGCGCAGGGCATCGAGGTCGATCAGGGCACGGGCGGGACGCATTGCAGGGGCTCGGGACAGGCGGACGACGCCGCTTCAGCGCGGCATTGTCGCCGCCACGGCGGTCTTGGTGTGTGCCGGCGCGGCAATGGCCTGCCGGCGGCGCGCATAGCGGGAGATGTCCAGGCCCTCGCCGGAGATCGCGGTCGGGCGCGCGGCGATCAGGTCGGCGAGGTAACTGCCCGAGCCGCAGGCCATGGTCCAGCCCAGCGTGCCGTGGCCGGTGTTGAGGTAGAGGTTGCGATAGGGCGTGGCGCCGACCACCGGGGTGCCGTCGGGGGTGGCCGGACGCAGACCGGTCCAGAATTCGCCGGCGGCGATGTCGCCACCATGCGGGTACAGGTCGCCGACCACCTTCTCCAGCGTCGCCCGGCGGCGCGGGTCCAGGCGCAGGTCGAAACCGGCCACCTCGGCCATGCCGCCGACCCGGATGCGCTGGTCGAAGCGGGTGATGGCCACCTTGTAGGTCTCGTCCAGCACCGTGGAATGCGGCGCCATTGCCGGGTCACGGATCGGCAGGGTCAGCGAGTAGCCCTTGAGCGGATACACCGGCAGGCGCAGGCCCAGCGGCCGCAGCAGCGCCGGCGACCAGCTGCCCAGCGAGACCACGTAGCGGTCGGCGGTTTCCATGCGGCCATCGATGCGCACGCCCTCGATGCGGTCGCCGCTGCCGAGGATGTGCTCGATGGTCGCGCCCTGGCGGAACTCGACACCCGCCACCCGCGCCAGTTCGGCCAGGCGTTCGGTGAACAGGCGGCAGTCGCCGGTCTGGTCGCCGGGCAGGCGCAGCGCGCCGGCCAGGGTGTCGGCCACGCCCGCCAGCGCCGGCTCGACCCGGGCGATGCCGGCGCGGTCCAGCAGTTCGTACGGCACGCCGCTGCGCGCGAGCACGGCGATGTCGCGCGCGGCGGCGTCCAGCTGTGCCTGGGTGCGGAACAGCTGGGTGGTGCCCAGGCTGCGGCCTTCGTAATCGATGCCGGTTTCGGCGCGCAGCGCATCCAGGCAGTCGCGGCTGTACTCGGCCAGCCGCACCATGCGCGCCTTGTTGACCGCATAACGCTGCGCGGTGCAGTTGCGCAGCATCTGCGCCAGCCACAGGTACTGCTGCGGGTCGCGGGTCAGGCGGATCGCCAGCGGTGCGTGGGTCTGGAACATCCAGCGCAGCGCCTTGAGCGGCACCCCGGGCGCAGCCCAGGGCGAGGCGTAGCCAGGCGAGATCTGGCCCGCGTTGGCGTGGCTGGTGGCGCTGGCCGGGGTGGCCGCGCGGTCGACCACGGTGACCTCGAACCCGGCGCGCGCCAGGTACCAGGCGCTGGTCACGCCGATCACGCCACTGCCCAGGACAAGAACCCGCATCGCTGCCACTCCGCAAGGATTTCCACTGGGTACGCCGGTGATGGCCGTGGAATGGCGCCAGTATATGGACAATCCAGTAGTTGTTTTTTCCGTTTTTATCGCGTGTGATGGCGAAAACCTGCCGCGATTGGCGGACGGACGGAAAAAACCATGTCCAGCTCGATCACCAGCTCCAGCTCCAGCTCCAGGGCCCGCGGCCTCGACCGCATCGACCGCCAGATCCTGCGCATCCTGCAGCAGGAGGGGCGGATCTCGTTCACCGAGCTGGGCGAGCGCGTCGGCCTGTCGACCACGCCCTGCACCGAGCGCGTGCGCCGGCTCGAGCGCGATGGCGTGATCCAGGGCTACCACGCGCGCCTGGACCCGCAGCG
>JAFAFY010000084.1 GCA_023423235.1 Pseudomonadota bacterium | reverse complement strand
TAGCTGGCGATGTTGAACGGCACGCCGAGGAAGATGTCGCCGCTGCGCTGGTAGAGCTGGCAGCTGAGCTTGCCGTCGACCACGTAGAACTGGAACAGCGCATGGCAGGGCATCAGCGCCATGTCCGGCAGGTCACCGACGTTCCAGGCGCTGATCACCAGCCGGCGCGAATCGGGATTGCGGCGGATCTCGTCGACCAGCCATTGCATCTGGTCGACCTGGCGGCCGTCCGCGGTGGTCCAGCGCCGCCACTGGTGGCCGTAGACCGGCCCCAGGTCGCCGTTGGCATCGGCCCACTCGTCCCAGATGCCGACCCTGTTGTCCTTCAGGTAGCCGATGTTGGTGTCGCCCTGCAGGAACCACAGCAGCTCGTGGATGATCGAACGCAGGTGCAGCTTCTTGGTGGTGACCAGCGGAAAACCGGCCGCCAGGTCGTAGCGCATCTGCCAGCCGAACACGCTGCGCGTGCCGGTGCCGGTGCGGTCGGATTTCTCCGCGCCGTGTTCGAGCACGTGCTGCAGCAGGTCGAGGTACTGCTTCATCGCGGTCTCCTGTCGGGGATGGTGCGCCGGGCGGCTCAGCCCGGCCCGGCGGCCGTGGCCGGCACCACCGGCTGCAGTGTCGGCGCAGTGCGCGCGCGCCACAACAGCAGCAGTCCCAGCGCGACCAGCGGCAGCGACAGCACCTGCCCCATCGTCAGCCAGCCGAAGGCCAGATAGCCGATGTCGGCATCGGGCACGCGTACGAACTCGACCAGGAAACGGAACACGCCGTAGAGCAGCGCGAACAGGCCCGAGACCGCGTAGCGCGGCCGTGGCTTGCGCGAGAACCACCACAGCACCACGAACATCACCAAGCCCTCGAGGAAGGCCTGGTAGAGCTGCGAGGGATGCCGGGCGAACTGGTCCAGCGCGCCGGTCGCGAATTCGGACTGCAGCCGCTCGGCCGACCAGCCATGGAAGGCCGGGTCGGTCGGAAACACCACGCCCCAGCCGGCCTGGGTGTACTTGCCCCACAGTTCGGCGCCGATGTAGTTGCCGATCCGCCCAAGCCCCAGCCCCGGCGGCACCCACGGCGCCACGAAATCCATGACATCGAAGAAATGCAGGCCGCGGCGCCGCGCCCACCACCACGCGACCGCCAGCACGCCCAGCAGACCGCCGTGGAAGCTCATGCCGCCGTCCCATACCTTGAACAGCATCAGCGGATTGGCGAGGAAGTCACCGAACGCGTAGAACAGCACGTAGCCGATGCGCCCGCCCAGCACCACGCCGAGGATGCCGTAGAACAGCAGGTCGCCGAACTGTTCGGCGTCCACGCCGGGCAGGCGCCCGGCGCGGATCCGGCTGCGGCCCAGCAGCCAGGCGGCAGCGAACGCCAGCAGGTACATCAACCCGTACCAGTGGATCGCCGGCTGGAACCCGCCGACCTGCGGCAGGTGGATCGCGACCGGGTCGATCTGGTGGAGGATGACCATGGCGCGGCTCAGCGCGGCATCGGATCAGTGGGTTCGTCGACCGGCGGCGTGCGCTCGCCACGCAGCCGCATGGCGTTGCGCTTGGCCAGCAAGTTGAGGATCTCCACGAACGCCGAGAAGCCCATCGAGCCGTAGATATAGCCCTTGGGGATGTGCAGGCCGAAGCCGTCGAGCAACAAGTAGACACCGATCAGCACGATGAACGCCAGTGCCAGCATCTTCACCGTAGGGTTGGCGTCGATGAACTTGCCCAGCGGCTGCGCCGCCAGCAGCATCACCCCGACCGCGAGCAGGATGGCGCAGACCATCACCGGCACGTAGTCGCCGGCCATGCCGACCGCGGCGATCACCGAGTCGAGCGAGAACACGATGTCGATCACCGCGATCTGCGCGATCACCGTGCCGAACGACGCGGTGGCCGCGCCCATCACGTTGCCATCCGCGTGGTCGCCGCCCTTGAGCTGCTCGCGGATTTCCATCGCGCCCTTCACGATCAGGAACAGGCCGCCGAGGATCAGGATCAGGTCGCGCACCGAGATGCCGCGCCCGAACAGCTCGAACAATGGCGTGGTCAGCCGCGCCAGCCAGGCCAGCGTCAGCAGCAGGGCGATGCGGGTGATGCAGGCGACCGCGATGCCGAACTTGCGCGCGAATTCGCGCTTCTCGACCGGCAGCTTGCCGACCGCGATCGAAATGAAGACCAGATTGTCGATACCGAGCACGATCTCGATCGCGCTGAGGGTGATCAGCAGGATCCAGACCTGGGGGTCGGTCAGAAGTTCCATCATGGGAGAGGCATCCTCGATTGATTCGTTTGATTCATCGTCGTCACACACGCGACACCGGGCGCGAGGCCCGGCGTGCTCACATCCAGCGCGGCAGCAATACCAGAGTCCAGGTCGCCACCACGTTCACCATCAGCACGAACACTGCCGCGGACCCCATGTCCTTGGCTCGGCCGGCCAGTTCGTGGTGCTCCGGGCCGTAGCGCTCGATGATCGCCTCGACCGCCGAGTTCAGCAGCTCGGCCGCCAGCACCAGCAGGCAACTGCCCAGCAGCAGCGCGCGCTCCACGCCGGTCTCGCCCAGCCACAGCGCCAGCGGCCCGACCACGGCCAGCAGGTAGACCTCCAGCCGGAACGAGGACTCGTGCAGCCATGCCGCCCGCAACCCCTGCAGCGACCAGATGGTCGCCTTGAGCATGCGTGCGGGGCCGCGCGGCAGATGACCGGTTTCGTCGCTCACCGCGCAGCACGCCCGGGGCACCGGGTGGACGCAGACGCTGCCTGCCGCAAGCACCGCAGCAAGACCTGGCGCGCCGTGCGGGCCGGCGGAACGATCGCTGACATCGGACAACCACGAAGGGACGGCCGGAGCCGCGAACCGGTGATTTTGCCACATCCTGCCGCCCGGCCACGCGCCGCGGCCCCGCGGCGTGCGTTTGCATTGCCGCGACCGGGCTGGTTCACTGGCCGCCGGCTTTTCCCGGGAGGCTCCGATGGCCCACCGCCCACTGCGCGCCTGTGTCCCGCTGTTCGCCGCCGCGCTTGTCGCATTGTCCGTGCTGGCCGGCTGCGCCGGCACCGGTGCCGGCCGCACCAGCGATGCCGCCGCCCGGCACGACGCGCTCGATCCGGTGTCGTCGCCGGACTGGACCCGCGACATGGCACGCTTCGCCGCCGAGGATGCGGCCCACCCGCCACCGCCACGCCCGGTGGTGTTCACCGGCAGCTCGTCGGTGCGCATGTGGACGACGCTGGCCGAGGATTTCCCCGGCATTACGGTACTCAACCGCGGCTTCGGCGGCTCCCAGGTCCGCGACGCGGTCTGGTACGCCGACGAGGTCGCGTTGCGCTACCAGCCACGCCAGATCGTGCTCTATGCCGGTGACAACGACATCGCCGCCGGCCGCAGCCCGGCGCAGGTCCTGGCCGATACCCGCGCCTTCGTGGCGCGTGTCCGTCGCGATCTCCCCGGCACCTCGATCGCGCTGCTGGCGATCAAGCCCAGTCCCTCGCGCCTGGAGATGCTGGGCGACCAGCGTGCGGCCAACGACGCGTTGCGCACCTGGGCCGCGACCCAGAAGAATGTTTCCTACATCGATGTGTTCACGCCGATGCTCGGCCCGGACGGCAAGCCGCGCGAGACGCTGTTCCTGGAGGACCGGCTGCATCTCAACGCCGACGGCTACGCCCTGTGGCGCGGGATCGTCGAACCCTTCCTGGTACGGTGAATCGGCTGGGGCGACCTGACCTGCCTTCACCGCGTCCGAATACAGAGGCCGCGACACTGGCCTGCCCCGCCTGCCGGAGCGGACGATGCCCACCCGCCACCCCGTTGCCGCAATCATCACGTCGCTGATCCTGGGAGTCGCCATGCAACCTGTTTTCGCCCAGTCCACGGTCGAACCGCAGCATCCCGGCAACCCGGGTTACGACGCGCTGCTGGCAGCTGCCGTTGCCCCGGTCGATGCCGCCTTCGGCGACCGGGTGAAGGTGGAAGTCGAGCGCCTCGACCGCGTGGGCCGCTGGGCCTTCCTGCAGGGCACGCTGCGCGGCGCCGATGGCGGCAAGCCGGACTACAGCGGCACCCCGTATGCCGAGCGCGCCGCCAGCGGCGGCATGTCCGACGTCTACGTCGCCCTGTTGCGGGCCGAGGCCGCGCCTGCTGCGGATGAAAACGACCTCATCGACAGTGGGACGGCGCACGACGCACCCGCCGAGGCCGTCAGTGCTGCGGAGATCCCTGCCGCGAAAGATGTCGCGCCGCAGGCCACGCCGGCCACGAACGGCGATCCCGGCGGGCAACCGCAGGACACGGGCGGCGCCACCGACACCGGCGCGCCCGCGACGTGGACGCTGATCGACCACGCGATCGGTCCGTCGGATGTCGCCTGGCTGACCTGGCCGACCGACCACGCCGCGCCGCGCCAGCTGTTCGGCTTCTGATGCTTGCACCGGCCGCGATATCGCGACCGCCGCCCACCATCGCCGTCACCTGGCCGGCGCCCGTCATCCGGCGCGGCACCGGGGCGCGCAATCCCGCGCAATCCCGACACGCCGCCTGCGCAACGCGAAACGGGCCGGCACGCCTGCCAGCCCGTTTCGCGCTCACCGCGGCATGGCTCAGCGTGGCGGGGTGATGATCTCGTAGTTGCCCGAAGCGCCGCCCCAGCTGATGCGCTGGGACCCATCTGCGTTGACGTTGTTGGACCCGATGAACTTGGGCTGGCCGTTCTCGAAGCCAGCGAAGAGCACGACGTGCGACTGGCCGTCGCGCTGCATCAGCACCACGTCGCCGGGCTTGGCGTTCTGCAGCGAGACCGTCTGCCAACCGTCGCCCTTGAGGTTGTTGGCCAGTTCGTTCACCGATGCACTGGCCTGGCTGGCATCGATCAGGCCCGCCTTCTGCAGCACCGCAGAAACAAAGTTGGCGCAGTTGACGTTGTTGGGCACCCACGACTGCATCGGCAGCTCGTCGCTGTGCTTGAGCTCGCCGGCATTGCGGCCGATGAACTGTTCGGCGATCGCGGCGGCGTTGCGACCGTCGACCGGGCCGGAATCGGCGACCGGCCCCGCCCCGGTGGTCGCACCGGGCCCCTGGCCGCCCGACGGTGCACCGTTGGCGCCCGGGATGACCAGAGAATCGCCGGCATAGATCAGGTCGGGATTGCTGATCTTGGAATTGGCCGACATGATCGCGTCGACCGAGGTACCGTAGCGCGCGGCCAGCGCAGACAGCGTGTCGCCCCAGGCGATGTTGTGTGTGCCTCCACCTATTGCAGTCATCGGATGCGTCTCCGGCTCGAAGTCTGGGCTGGCGGGCCGGCGTCGAAGGACGGGCACCGCGCGGATGCCCTACCTTCGCGCCAATGGCCGCCAGCCTCAATCTGGGACAGACCCTAGGCGGCGCCCGTCTCCCTATTCAGCCGGAACCGACCGGCGCGGCGCGCCGCCTGGCTGGTGCAGGCTCAACACGACGCCATCGGGATCCAGGAAATCCAGCGTCCATCCACCGTCCGGCGCCTCGCTGGTGGGCACCACGATGTCCACCCCATGTGCGAGCAACCGGTCGGCGCAATCGTCGATCCCGCTGCTGATGCTGAACACCGGCACCGGGCTCTCTCCGACGCGCACATCGCGCTCAAGGAACACGAGCGAGACGGCGCCGGCCTGCGCGCTGGCAAATGGGCCCGCATGGCCATCCCCGCACGCGACCTCCAGGCCGAGCACATCGCGATAGAACGCAACCGTGTGCGCCAGATTGCGGACGAAAAAAACGAGCGTTTCGAGCTTGCTGGATCCGAGCATGGGTGTCTCCTTGGGCAGGTGTAATTCCGGGACTTACCCCTGCTTGTTGCCGCTGACCCCGGAAACGTGAGCATGTCGACGCAGCAACAGCGGATGACCATCGGGATCATGGGTGCCCAGCGCTGGTCCGGCCTGCTGCATGACGCTGCTCCGGATCGCGGCATGCACGACGCGCCGCAGCCGTCCGGCCGCCAACCGCGGGTCGCGGGTCTGCCGCTGCGCTGCCAACCGCTCTGCCAGCGCCGCCCGCGCCGGCGGCGGCATGGCGGCCACGGCGCGACGCAGCGATGTCCAGCGCTGGCGCAGCGCGGCCGGCGAGATCTGCAG
>JAFAFY010000072.1 GCA_023423235.1 Pseudomonadota bacterium | reverse complement strand
GTACATGTCCTGCTTGAACGGCGAGTTGGCCGGGCCGATGCCGGCGAGCAGAAAGTCCGGCACATCTTCGACGTCGTACCGGCCGCGCTGGCCAAGCCCGAGGGTCTTCGGCGTCACGTACTCCTTGGCCTCGTAGGAGACGAAGTAGTGCAACCGGTCCTGCAGGATCGGGCCGCCGAAAGACGCACCGTACTGCTCTTCCTTGGAGTCGACCTTGTTGCCGGACTTGACCTCGGCCGGTGTGCGTGCGCGCCACTCGGTACCCGTGCGGTCCCAGAAGAAGCTGCCTTCGAAATCATTGGTACCGCTACGGGTCGCGGCGACGATCGCGGCGCTGCTGATCTGGTCGAACTCGGCCTTGTAGTTCGAGGTGATGACCTTGTATTCGCCGATCGCCGACTGCGGGAACGGATTGCCGCGGCTGGTGTCCTGCCCGGGGACGCCGCCGGGCATCGTGTAGCTCTTCTGGCCGACACCATCGATGAACACGTTGATGTTGTTGGCCGACTGGCCGCCGGAGCGCAGCTTGGTGTTGCCGTTGCCGTCCTGGGTGAAGACCATGCCGGGCACGGTGTCGGCGAACGCCAGGAAGTTGCGGGTGCCCTGTGGCAGCGACTCGATCTGCTTCTGGCTCACGTACGTGGCCACTTCCGAGGTCCTGGTCTCCACCAGCGCCGCCGCGGTCACGCGCACGGTATCCATGTCGGTCGCCTCGCCCGCCGGCGCTGCCTCGGCCACGCCGCCGACGCCCAGGTTGAGGGTCGCGGTCTGACCCACAGCGACGGTCACCGTCTGCGAGGTGGTCTGGCCGTCCGCGGTCACGTCCAGGCGATAGCTGCCCGGCGGCAGGCCGCCCAGGCTGTAGTTGCCATTGGCATTGGCCTGCACGCTGCGGGTCAGGCCGGTCGCGGTGTTGGTCGCGGTGATGCGCGCATCACCGGCCGGGGCCGAATCGGCCATGATCTGGCCACGGATGGTGGCGGCGGTCGACTGCGCCAGCACGGCGGGGGCCGCGAGCGCCATGCAGCCGGCCAGCGCGCAGCTGAGCAGCGAGCGGGCGAGCGGCCGGGAACGGACGGGGGATGGACGCATGGACTGGCGCAGGAACTGGCTCATGGGTGTTTCTCGTTTTTCAGGGGAATTGGGAACGCGTCGATCGCCGGGGGGCGGCGCCGCGGAACAGGAACTGGCGTGGAACGGAACCGGCAGGGTCTGCCGCGCGATCATCGAAGGGTGCGCGCGACACCTGACACCGGGTGTTTCTGGATGGATGAGATGACTGCCCCTCCCAAGGCATTGCACCTGATTGCAGTAAGGAATCAGCCGGACGTGGCCGCCTTGCGTGGACGGACTTCCGACCCGGCATCGCCCGGCGACACGCCGGCGCGCCGGGTGCCGCAGGAGTCGCGCACCACCAGTTCCGTCGGCAGCAGCTCCGGCGCCCGGAGGTCGTCCGGATGCGAGGCGATGTCGAGCAAGGTCTTGATGGCGCGAGCCCCCAGTTCAGCGATGTCGACGCGCATCGTCGTGAGCGCCGGGTGAACGTAGCGTGCAAGCGGCACGTCATCGAAGCCCACGACCGCGGTGTCCTCGGGGATCCGCACGCCGCCGCGCCCAAGCGCGTACAGGCAGCCGATCGCCATCATGTCGTTGGCGGCGAAGATCGCATCGGGCAGCGCGCCCGACGCCAGCAGCGACTGGCCGGCCCGGTGACCGGAGTCCTCGTCGAAGTTGCCCGGCAACACCCAGGGCGCAGCGGCATCCACGGATTCCGCCAGCGCGTCGCAGTAGCCCCGCAGGCGCTCGCGGGCATCGTCGTTGTTGTCGGGGCCGGCGATGAAGGCGATGCGCCGGTGGCCGGCACCCAGCAGATGCCGGGTCATCGCCAGCGCGCCGCCATGGTTGTCGATGCCCAGCGCCGCATGGCCGGCGCCGCGCGCGGCGTTGATCAGCACCAGCGGCATGCTGGCATCGACATTGCCGGACACGAAGCCCTCGTCATGCAGGTACGGCGACATCAGCAGCAGGCCGTCAACGCGGCCGCGCATCGCCCGCAGCGCGGCGCCCTGCGCCTCGGGGTCGCCGTGGTAGCTGGACACCAGCAGGTGCTGGCCGCGGACCCGCGCCACCTGGTCGATGCCGCGCATCAGTTCGGAGAAGAATTCGCCATGCAGGTCGGGCAGCACCACGCCGATGGTCTGGGTGCGGCGGCTGCTGAGGCTGCGCGCGGCATGGTGCGGGCTGTAGCGCAGCTCGCGCGCGGCATCGAGCACCCGGCGACGGACCGGCTCGGCGACGTTCTGGTGGCCATTGAGCGCCCGCGACACGGTGGCGACCGAGACCTTGGCCAGTTGGGCGACATCTTTGATGGTGACGCTCACACCGCCCTCCGCGGTTGCGATGCGGCGAATGTAAGCGTTTTCAAACCCCAGCGCAAAGAAAACGTAATGAAATGAGTATGTTGCGACGCAGCATCAGCATCGCTTCTGTCGACCGTCTGCACCGGTCGTGCTTCGCATCCGGTCCCGCGACTTCCGGCAGAGGCGTGTCCGCCCAGGCGAAAACGCCCCCAAACCCTAACGGCGGGCATTCGGTGCCTTGCTCCAAAGACTTGAAGACACAGGCGCGGCAGTTCTCCGCACCGTTGGAAGCCGTCGTCGCTTCGCGGGAATGATGATCGGCGTGTTCAGCGCTTCCCGGCCTAGCGCGCCCTGCCCGCAACACCATGGGGACCGTCAGTCGGTTCCGCGCGACACTTCCAGCCGCAGGGCCGGGGTCGATATCGCCTGCGCTGACGCGGCCGCGTTCGTTACGGCAGCACGCGCCGGAACGGACGCACGTCCACGCGCACGTACACGCCGGCATCGACATATGGATCGGCATCGGCCCAGGCGCGTGCCGCCGCCAGCGATTCGAACTCGGCGATGACGATGCTGCCGCTGAACCCCGCCGGGCCCGGATTCTCCGCATCGATCGCCGGGCATGGGCCGGCCAGCAGCAGGCGGCCGGCGTCGCGCAATGCGTGCAGCCGCGCCAGGTGCGCTTCTCGGGCGCCGAGTCGCGCAGCCAGTACATCCTCGCCGTCGTAGCCTTCGATCGCGTACCACATGCCTTCGGTCCCGTAGCGGATGGCCCGGCAGTGTAGCGGGCGCCGCCATCGCGCCGATGCTGGACAGCGACCGGGGCAGCGCTTACCCTGTGCGCCAGATCACCGGCCAGTCACCGCAGCGCAGGCATCCAGATGCCGCCCGCCCGCGGTCGCCCATCGGCCGGCACGGTCAAACGCCCACTCCCGCCCGCCCCTGTCGCCCACAGGTGCGCGTCGTGCATGGCCAGACCGCAGTCGTCCTCGAAATACCTGCAGTGCCCGCGACGGCAGATGCCGCGCGACCGATCCGCCGCCGCGCATCGACGCGGACGCCGAGCCCCGCCGCCGTGTCTTGCCCGTGATGTCCTACCCGTGATCCAGCAGCAGTTGTCGTGTGGCCCGGAGGGGCCGCGATCCGAATGACCCAGCCCGCATCCGAGACCGCGCCCGTCGTGGCCACCGCCCACGGCGCTTCGCCGCAGCAGCAGGAAATGCCGCTGGCGGTGGTGCACGGCCAGCCGGTGCTGCAGATCCCGCAGGACCTGTACATCCCGCCCGACGCGCTGGAGGTCATCCTCGAGGCGTTCGAAGGCCCGCTCGACCTGCTGCTGTACCTGATCCGCCGCCAGAACCTCGACATCCTCGACATCCCGGTCGCCGAGATCACCCAGCAGTACGTCGACTACATCGGCGTGATGCAGGAGCTGCGCTTCGAGCTGGCGGCCGAATACCTGGTGATGGCCGCGATCCTGGCCGAGATCAAATCGCGCATGCTGCTGCCCCGCCCGCCCAGCGAGGACAGCGACGAGCACGACCCGCGCGCGGACCTGGTGCGGCGGCTGCAGGAATACGAACGCTTCAAGCAGGCGGCCGAGGACCTCGACGCGCTGCCGCGCCAGGACCGCGACACCAGTCCGGCCTCGGCGCTGCTGCCCGACCGGCCCGCCAACCGCGAGCCGCCGCCGGTGGAGCTGCGCGAGATGTTGCTGGCGCTGCACGACGTGCTCAAGCGCGCCGAGCTGTTCACCGGCCACGCGATCCGCCGCGACGCGCTGAGCGTGCGCCAGCGCATGGGCGAGGTGCTGACCCGGCTGACCGGCGGCGCATTCCACCGCTTCGAGTCGCTGTTCGAGCCCAGCGAGGGCCGGCTGGGCGTGGTGGTGACGTTCCTGTCGATCCTCGAGCTGACCAAGGAACGGCTGCTCGACATCGTGCAGGAGGCGCCGCTGGCGCCGATCTACATCAAGTCGCTGGCTGGCGCGGAGGCCGACGGCACTGCGCTGAAGTTCTCCAGCGAGTTCGACGACGACGTGCCGTCCGACCACGACGACGCGACGTCCTGACCCCTTTCGACCGAGTTCCAAGATGGACCAGTCCCTGATCAACCGCATCGTCGAGGCCGCGCTGCTGGCGGCCACGCAGCCGCTGACCAAGGCGCAGCTCGAGGCGCTGTTCACCCTCGACGAGCCCGCGTCCGAAGGCAGCATCGCCCAGGCGCTGGCCGAGCTGCAGGCCGGCAGCGCCGGGCGTGGCGTCGAACTGGTGGAGCTTGCCTCGGGCTGGCGCTACCAGGTGCGCCAGGAGGTGCATGGCTGGGTTGCCCGGCTGTGGACCGAGCGCCAGACCAAGTACACCCGCGCAACCCTGGAGACGCTGGCGCTGATCGCCTACCGCCAGCCGATCACCCGCGGCGAGATCGAACAGGTCCGCGGCGTGGCGACCAACAGCAACATCATCAAGGCGCTGGAGGAGCGCGAGTGGATCCGCGTCGTCGGCCACCGCGACATGCCCGGCCGTCCGGAACTGCTGGGCACCACCAAGGGCTTCCTCGACTACTTCGGCCTCAAGCGCCTGGACGAGCTGCCGCCGCTGTCGGAGCTCAAGGACTTCGCCGAGCTCGACCCGCAACTGCGGCTCAACGACGACGGCCCACGTGCAGTCGGCGGCGTTGCCGGCGCGGGGGCAGCGGCCGATGCCGAAGCGGATGCCGATGGCGATGACGCGGCCGCCAGCCGCGACCTGGCCGCGAACGACGACGCGGACGCGAACGACGACACGGCTGCTGACGCAACGGCGCTCGACGTCGAGATCGACGCATCGCTGGAGATCGATATCGACACCACCGATGCCGGCTCGGCGGACGACGAAACCATCGATATCGAATCCATCGACAGCGACGCCATCGATGTCGAAACCGATGTCGAAACCCTCGATGCAGACCCGGAGCCGGACGCCGGTCCGGACTCCGCGCCAGCGACGGCAGCCCATCCGGGCAGCGCCGGAGACGACACCGACACCCCACCCGATACCGCGGCGGCCGACGACGGCGACGCGGCATCCGACCCACACCCCGAACCACAAGACGCCCTCGCCGCGGACGGCGACAGCGACCGGAGCAATTCATGACGCAACATCGCAACACCCCCGACAAACCCGCCCGCAGCCCGCTGTCGCTCAAGCGCGCCGAAACGCCGGCCGCCGACGCCGCGCCGCGCCTGGAGGAACGCCTGCACAAGGTGCTTGCCCAGGCGGGCCTGGGCTCGCGCCGCGCGCTGGAGCAGCGCATCGCCGATGGCCTGGTCAAGGTCAACGGCGAGGTCGCGCAGACCGGCATGAGCATCAAGGGCGGCGACCGCATCGACATCGACGGCCGCAGCTTCGTCGCCAGCGCGCTGACCGAGCCGGCGCGCGTGCTGATCTACAACAAGCCCGAGGGCGAGGTCACCACCCGCGAGGACCCCGAAGGCCGCCCGACCATCTTCGATGCCCTGCCCGCGCTCAAGGGCGCGCGCTGGATCGCCATCGGCCGCCTCGACATCAACACCACCGGCCTGCTGCTGCTGACCACCGACGGCGAACTCGCCAACGCGATGATGCACCCCTCCTACGAGGTCGAGCGCGAATACGTCTGCCGCGTGCGCGCGCCCGAGGGCGAGGACACGGTGTCGGACAAGATCGTCGACCGCCTGCAGCGCGGCGTCGCGCTCGAGGACGGCCCGGCGAAATTCGACGAGATCAAGCGCATCGGCGGCACCGATTCCCACGACTGGTTCCAGGTGCTGCTCAAGGAAGGCCGCAACCGCGAGGTGCGCCGCCTGTGGGAATCCCAGGGCTGCCAGGTCAGCCGCCTCAAGCGCGTGCGCTACGGCAACGTGGTGCTGCCGCAGCCGCTGCTGCGCGGCCAGTCGCAGGAGCTGCCCGACGCCCAGGTCGAGGCGCTGCGCAAGGAACTCAAGCTCGAGGAAGGTCCGCCGCCGGCGCTGACCCTGCAGCCGGTCATCGGCCAGCGCAAGGCCGCCAAGTCGACCGTGCACCTGGGCTCGGGCAAAGCCTACGTCAACGGCCACAACACCGCCGACGAAGGCCGCGAACTGCGCCGCTTCGACCATGTACGCGAGGACCGCGGCCGTGGCCGCGGCGCGCGTGGCGGCAAGAGCGGCGGCCTGACGGTCAGCGGCGACGCCGCGGCCAAGCAGTCGCAGAAGCCCTTCAAGCAGCGCAAGGACAAGAGCGCACGCGCACTGCCGGAAGGCAACCCCGCCGCGTTCCGTACCTGGTACGTGCCCGACGGCGTGGAGACCGGCCCCAGCGGTCACCGCAATGCCGACGGCCGCGGCCCGAAGAAGCCCTACGGCGGCAGTGGCGCCAAGAAGCGCGGCCCCGGCGGCGGTCAGGGACAGGGCGCACGCAGCGCCGGCCCCGGCGCCTGGCCACGCCAGGGTGGCGGTGGCAGTGGTGCCGGCACCGGCAGCGGCCGCCCGCGCGCACCCTACGGACATCCCGACAGCGCACCGTCGTTCCCGTCCGACCACGCCAATCCGGGCAGCTTCAATCCCAATGCCGGCCCGCGCGGCCCGCGGCCGGGCGGCAACCGTGGTCCCAAGGGGCCAGGCGGCCGTGGACCGGGTGGCGGCAACCGTAGCCCTGGCGGTCGCCCGCCGGGCGGTGGCAACCGCGGCCCGCGAGGCGGTGGTCGCTGACCGCCGACGCAATCCGATCCAACGCACGGGGCCTTCGGGCCCCGTGTCGTATCCGCAGTCCCGCGATGCCAGGCGGTTCAGGCGCTCGTTGTGGCGATGCACCGGATGTGCATGCGATACGCACAGCGGCATCAATGCGCACCGTCTCCCGCTGGCGGAAATGCTCTGCGGTTGACGGATGCGCGGTTTTTCGCGCCCTCTCCCGCCTGCGAGCGAGAGGTTGGGGTGAGGGCGGTGCTGCTTTTCGGCTCCCGCGCCCACGCTTCAACCAGCGCTCGCGGGCAGAGCCCGCCAGCGCGCGAATACGCCGGCAAGTAGCCCGCAGTCGCGTGCTGCCCGTTGCAGGGTCATGTGGGGCCGGCGCGCCTGATCATCCCGCGTCACCTCCCGCACGAGAATCGTCATCCCACAAACGAAAACGCGCCCGGCCAAACGCCGAACGCGTCATCGATGCAGCATGCCGCGGGCCCGTCGCCGATCGGCGACCGTGCGGCCGCTCAGG
>JAFAFY010000040.1 GCA_023423235.1 Pseudomonadota bacterium | reverse complement strand
CGCACCGCCGCCGCTGCCGTCGCGGAGCAGGCCAGGCTCGACGCCGAAGCCGCGGCGCTGCGCCAGCGTCAGGAACTGGCGATGGTCGAGTCGTATGCGACCGAAGCCGACCTGCGCCGCGCCTACGGCGAGCGCATCGTGCTGGTCGAGGAAGGCCTGAAGACCTCGCGCATGGGCGTGACCAACCTGCGCAACAGCCTGCTCTCGCTGCTGCGCCAGGCCGGCGACCTGGAACTGCAGGGCAAGCCGGTCGCCAAGCCGCTGCAGGACAGCATCCGCAGCCAACGCTCCGACCTGCAGCGGCAGCTGGCGATCCTCGACCAGCAACTGGGCGAACAGGCCGAGCTCGACAGCGACCTCGACGCCGCCCTGGCCCGCTACCGCGAACTCAAGCAGCCGCTGGCCGGCCGCGACTGAGCCGTGCACTGGCCGGCGCGCGACCGCGTGCCGACCAGTTGCGCCGCGCCCGCCATCGCCACGTCGCACCGGTCGGCCCGTGCGACTCCCGAGGCCAGCAACCGTTGCTAAGTTGGCGCCCACGCGTGGGGCCCCCAGCGCCAGCCGGCGCGCAACCGCGCGCACCCGCGGCACCGCCCAGCCTGCGCGTGGATGGTGCGCGCGGCGCGTGGGTGATGACACCGTGGGCGTATCCTTGGCGGCCGGCCCCCACCGCGAGCTCCCGTGTCCGATCCGATTTCCGCCCTGCTGCTCGGCATCATCGAGGGCCTGACCGAATTCCTGCCTGTCTCCAGCACCGGCCACCTGTTGATCGCCCAGCACTGGCTCGGCGCACGCTCGGATTTCTTCAACATCGTCATCCAGGCCGGCGCGATCGTCGCGATCACGCTGGTGTTCCGGCAACGCCTGTGGTCGCTGGCCACCGGCCTGCACGAGCGCAGCAACCGCGACTACGCGATGAAGCTTGCCGTCGCGTTCCTGGTGACCGCGCTGGTCGGCCTGCCCGTACGCCTGGCCGGCTGGGAGCTGCCCGAAACCGTGACCCCGATCGCCTGGGCGCTGATCCTCGGCGGCATCTGGATGCTGGTGGCCGAACGCCTGGCCGAGCGCCGCGGCGACATCGCCCAGGTCACCTGGACGGTGGCGGTGCTGGTCGGCCTGGCGCAGGTGGTGGCCGGGGTGTTCCCGGGCACCTCGCGCTCGGCCGCGGCGATCTTCATCGCCATGCTGGCCGGCCTGAGCCGGCGCTCGGCGGCGACCGAGTTCGTGTTCCTGGTCGGCATCCCGACGATGTTCGCCGCCAGCGCCTATGCCTTCCTGGAGCTGTGGCTGGACGGCGGCCTGGGTGGCGAGGCCTGGGGCGATGTCGCGCTGGCGTTCACCGCGGCCACGGTGACCGGCTTCATCGTCGTCAAGTGGCTGCTCGGCTACATCAAGTCGCACCGCTACACGGGCTTCGCGGTCTATCGCATCCTGCTCGGCGCCGGCCTGCTGCTGTTCATGCCCTCGGGGTTCTGAGCCGCAGCCCCGTCCGCTGCAGCACTTTCCGGCCCGCATCTGGCGCGCGAGCATGAACGCAGGCCGACGACCACGCGGCCATGCCGACCCCGAGGCTAAGCTGCGTGCGTTCATCCGTGCCCGTGCCAAGGAGACCGCCGATGCCCCGTAACTTGCTGTTGCTGCCCCTCGCCCTGCTCGCCGTGCTGCCCGTCGCCTGCTCCAGGACCCCGGCGCCGACCGCCGCCGATGCCGCCGCGCCTGCCGCCAGCGCCGACCCCGCGGCGCTGCCGGATGCCGCGCCCGCCGACCATGCCGCCACGCTGGGCGCCTACCACTGGGACCTCACCGAGGCGACCAGCGGCGCCGGCGTGCGCATCGACGCGCTGCTCGACGACGACGGCAAGCCGCTGCGGCTGGATTTCCGCGACGGCGGCGTCAGCGTCTCCAATGCCTGCAACCGCATGCGTGGCACCACCACGCTCGACGGCGACCGGCTCGAGGTCGGCCGCGTGGTGTCCACCCTGATGGCCTGCGACGCGCGCCTGATGACGCTCGAGCGCGAGATCGGCCAGCGCCTGCCCGGCCCGCACACACTGGCGATCGTGCCCGGCGATGCGCCGCGGCTGACCCTGACCGATGGCGACGGCGACGTACTCACGTTCACCGGCGTGCCCACTGCGGAAACCCGCTACGGCAGCGTCGGCGAGCGCGTGTTCCTGGAAGTCGCGCCGCAGCGCGTCGCCTGCACGCCCACGGCACCGCAACCGACCTGCCTGCAGGTGCGCGAGATCGTCTATGACGACAACGGCGTGCAGACCTCGGCCGGCGAATGGCAGCCGCTGGACCAGGACATCGAGGGCTACCGCCACGAGCCGGGCGTGCGCAACGTGCTGCGGCTGCAGCGCTATCCGGTGACCGACCCGGCAGCCGATGCCCCGGCGCAGGCCTACGTGCTGGACATGGTGGTCGAGTCGGCGCTGGTGACGCCCTGAAGCCAGTCGCGACCTGCGCCGCAGCACGTCGCGTACCGGCACCGCCGCGATGTCCCTCCGCGGCATGGCGCGCGGTCCGGACAGGCGGCCGGCGCGCGCCGTGCGGCCCGATCGGCCTGATCGCAACCAGCGGACAGGGCCGCCCGGCCAGCGCAGCCTGATCGCAGCCGGCCATCGCATCGGGCCGGCTGGATCACGCCTCGTATCGAACTGGTCGGATCGCGCCGGCCAGGCCATCCGCTCAGATCGGCGCCGCGTCCGGGTGCAGCGCGTAGGTGCCGTAGACCGAGGCCTCGGCCAGCACGTGGCCCTGGATCGCGCGAAGCAGGGCGCCGGCGTCGAAGCCGTCGGGCAGGTCGAGCGTGGGCACGTCGAGCGCGAACAGGCGGAAGAAATAGCGGTGCGTGCGCAGGTCGTTGGGCGGCGGATACGGGCCGTCGTAGCCCAGCCACTCGCCGCCCATCGTGGCGTCGCCGGCAAACCAGCCGGTGTAGTCGTTGCGGCCCTGGCGTGCACCGGCCGGCCCCGGCGGCTGGCGCTTGCCACCCTCGGTCACGCCGTCGCTGGCGCTGCCCGCGGCGATGCTGCGCAGCGCGCCCGGCAGGTCGGCGACCACCCAGTGGGCGAAGGCGCCGCGCGGATGCGCGACCGGAATCTCGACCCCGGCCTTGCCCGCCAGCGACGGGTCGGTGGGGGCGTCCGGGTCCAGGCACAGCAACGCGAAGGAGCGTGTGCCCGCAGGCACGTCGTCCCAGGCCAGCTGCGGGTTGCGGTTGCCGCCAAAGCCTTCCGGCGCGCCGAGCGCGAATTCGGCGGGAATCGGCTGGCCGGGGGCGAAGCTGTCGCTGTGGATGCGCATGGGGTCTCCTGTGAGGGATGGGCGGCGGGGGCCGCGGCCGTCAGTCCTGCGGATAGCCCAACCGTACTGCCACCGGGGTCAGCGCGGCAAAGGCCTCGGGCCAGACGCCGGCATAGTGGCGCCAGTGGCCAGCCGGCAGGCGCACCGGTCCCAGGGCTTCGGCCGGCGGCACCGGGAAGTCGGCGATGCCCAGCGCCTGCCCGAGCGCGGCGGCCAGCGCCGCCGGATCGGCGGCGGGGTCGTCGGTGCGGACCAGGGTATGCGGGAAGAGATCCTGTTCGTGCAGGTCGGCCAGCTGGCCCAGGTGCGCGGCCAGCCAGTGCGCGGTGGTGGCGACGTCGTCGATGCGCATCGTCAGCACCGTGCCGTAGCCCAGCCAGTCCAGCAGCATGTCGCGCGGGTCGCGCACGGCCAGCAGCAACCGCGCCCGCGGCAGCTGTGGCCGCAGCGCCAGCAGCCAGGCGTTGTCCCAGAACGGCAGCCAGTCGACGATCGCGCCGTTGATCCCGCGCGCCGGCAGTTGCTGGCGCCAGCTGTCGACCACCTGCGCCGCGGCGACGCGGCCGGCCGCCAGTTGCGCCGGCACCGTGGTGTCCTGGAACGCGTCGCCGACGCCGCGGGTGATGCGGTCGCCGCGGAACTGCGGCAGCGTCTGCTGCAGCACCGAGACCACGCGGTCCACGCGGGCGCCGGGGGGCCCGTAGAGGAA